>JASFYZ010000249.1:0-14043 GCA_045046665.1 Desulfobacterium sp. | reverse complement strand
ATCTAAACTTAGAAAAAAAATCCTGGCCGACTGTAAAAGCAATATTGGAATAAATATCCTCCATAATGGAACAAGCAAGGACATTGCTAAAGAATTGTTAAAAGTGAGCATGTCGGAAAAAAAAATTTTTTCCGGCAATATTGACAATGACCTTATTATAACAACAGCGTTAGAATATGGTTTCTCATCTCGTACAGATCCGAACAGGACTAAGCATGGAGAAAAGCTCCGTAGCATAAAGGACTATAGAAACGATTTGGCCCATGGAAATCTAACTTTTTCTGAGGTAGGCCGCTCATACGATTTGAACCAGCTCAGGGAATACAAGGATGAAACGATTGCGTATGTGGAAAAAATAATTGAAAATATAGACTATTATCTTAGGAATCAAAGATATTTAAACAATTCAAATGGGCAATAATGCTCTTTGCAACTACTTCACCCAGCTTCACCGGTACGGCATTTCCTATCATCCTACCGATCAATTGAGTTGACAATCCTCTTTCGTCCAGCATGAATTGATATGTCCTTGGGAAGGTCTGCAAGAGGGCTCCCTCTCTCAGGCTTAAAGCCCTGTCTTGTTTGGGATGACCAAAACGACCATTCCCATAGCCAAAAAATTGCGTTGTTATGGTTGGAGATGGCTTATCCCACTCCATTCTGCCATAAACGCTTGGATAGGTTGCTCCTGATTTCTTTTGATGGCATTTGGCCCTTAGCTTTTCAGGCCAATCTCGCCATGTCCCCCCCGGCTTGGAATGCTTGATTCTTTCTAAGTTTTTTTCAGACAAGTTCCTGCACTGGTGCAAAGGGTCATTCTTGTACATTTCTCCTGCCTTTAGGGGCTGTAGACTTTCTATAGCGGATCGAACCGTCACTTTAGTTGGATCTTCGGTATGAGTAGGTGCAATCAATGATATTTTACCAAACTTTGAGGCCAATAAAACCAGGCGGGATCTATTTTGAGGAATCCCGTAATCCGGGCAATAAACAATTTTATAAAAGATGCTGTAATTTTGTTTTTCTATTTTTTGGACAAATTTTTTAAAGATATCATGTCTTGTCAATTGAGGCACATTTTCCATTGTAATGATGTGCGGTTTAGATTCGTTTATTAGACGGGCAAAACTGTCCAGAAGGGACCATTTGTTTTGATCCTTGGGCAAACCGTGTGAATACTTGGAGAATGGCTGGCATGGAGCGCACCCCGCCAAAACTTTTACACGGCTGTCCGAATAATGGCTATTGATTTCATTCCCCGTTATTTCAGTAATGCATTTTTTTATGTATAAAGCATTGTTGTTATATTCGTAAGGAAATTTGCATGCAGGGTCAATATCATAGCCCGCCTTTACCGGAATTCCTCCAGCTATTAGGCCATGCGTCAACCCCCCTGCTCCACAAAATAAATCAACCGCTGAAATCACTTAAACACCTTATTTATAATTATAACAATCTCAATATTCTCAACCTGATTTGTGGTAATATATATCATCTGCCATCAAAAAACAAACGAGTAAAATTTCACCGAGTGTATATATATATTATATTATGGGTAAAGACTGGCATCCTTCAAAATTATATTACACTTTCTTAGATCATTCCCCATTTGCAGGGGCTTTTTCCCAAAAGATTGTAAAGTTTTTTTGGGCTTATATGTAAGGATGTCGGAATTGCTTTCTAAAATAGTTAATGGCATAAAGTTTGCTGTTAGATTAAGCGCCACTGTGTTATAAACAATCCCATTGTTTCCCGTGGATATGGTAGGTAATGATTTTATAGTGGATCGTTGATGACTTTAAAGGAGCGATTATGGATATTGCCACCCTGCTTGGCATTATTTCATCATTTGGGCTGGTATTGATAGCGATATTAATGGGCAGTGGATTGGGAGTTTTTATTAATGCACCGTCTTTAATGATTGTTGTGGGGGGTACCATTGGAACCACAATGATCAATTATCCTTTAAAGGATGTCATCGGGGTTATAGGGGTTGCCAAAAATGCTATTTTTACCCAAAAATCCGACACAGATCTACTGGTTCAACGTTTGATGGCTTTTTCCGCCAAATCTCGAAAAGAGGGAATACTGGCACTGGAGAGTGAAATTAAAGATGTTGATGATGAATTTTTATCCAGGGGAGTGCAACTTTCCATTGATGGCCTTGAACCTGATGAAATCAGCAACCTTCTTGAAATTGAAATGGATTTTATCCGAAGTCGGCATCAACTGGGGGCTGAGGTCTTTACCACCATGGGGACCTATGCGCCAGCAATGGGAATGGTTGGTACCCTCATTGGACTTGTGCAGATGCTCCAAAACATGGATGACCCAAGCTCCATTGGGCCTGCCATGGCCGTGGCACTGCTCACCACCTTTTATGGCTCTGTCATGGCCAATATCATCTGCATGCCCATTGCTGGAAAACTCAGGACCCGGAGCAAAGAAGAGATGTTGACCAAGGAGATGACCGTTACCGGGGTTATTTCCCTTTCCAACGGAGACAATCCCCGAATCCTTGAACAGAAACTCAATGCCTTTGTGCCCCCCAAACAGCGGGCGGTGGCTTCATGAAAAAAAAGAAAAGAAAAGAGGATGAACCTCCTGTTGACCTTGGCCCTGTGATGACGGTGAGTCTGTTTCTCATTCTTTTGACCTTTTTTATCATGCTCAATTCCATTGCGGTGGTGGATGACCGACGGGTTCGCGTCGCTCTGGGCTCCATTACGGGGGCCTTTGGCAGTTTTACCGGGGGGTATGCTGCCTCAAGATCAGGTGAATCCGTGACCACCGGGTCGGCCCCCATGGTGGACTCGGAAATTGATTTTAATCAAGTTTTAAGCCTTGAAGATAGAGCCGTGGCAAAACAGGTCACCATTACCCCCATGGAAGACCGAGAGGTAATTACCATTAACAGCGGCTTTCTTTTTGAAAAGAATTCGCTGACCATCAATCCTTCCTGCCAATTTCTTTTAAATCGCCTGTGCGCAGCGGTTCAAACGGGTACGTATCCCATTGAGATCATCGGCCACACTCAGGGAACGCCGGACAGTGGAAATGGGGTTGTAACCAATTGGGAATATTCTGCCCGCATGGCCATGGCCGTGTATGATTATTTTCGATTAAATGGGAAGATTTCAACAGAGCGCCTGGAGATGATGGGAGCGGCCGGACATCATCCCATGGTGTCTAATTCCACCCAATTATCCAGGGCCCAGAATAAAAGGGTGGAGATTGTCCTTTACACCAATGTTCCAGAGGTGGTTCAACGGATATTTAGGAAAAAGCCTTCCAATATTTTCACCTTTGACACCTTTGATTTCAGGATCTTTGACTGATGGGCCGGAGCCGAAAAAGCGGTGATGAAGGTCCCGGACCGGATACCCAAGGCTGGCTGATCACCTTTGCCGATCTGGTGATGTTGCTTTTAACCTTTTTTGTGCTTCTCTTAACCATGTCTTCCATGGATGCCAAGGCGTTGAGGGAATCTTTTACTCAGTTTCAGGGGGCTCCGGGAGTTTTAGAGTTGGGAAGCGAACAAAGCATCAGTACACTGGCTGCCTTTGTAAAAACTTATACTGCCAGTGAGCATCTCATGGTGGTGGATCATGAGTTAATGCGAAAGATGCTTTTGCCCGCATGGGGCACAAAAAAGCCTGACAACGCCAAAGAGGATTTGGAGAAATTAGATGAGTTTACCAGCCTTGAAGATGGCAACATAGGCATTTCAGTGTCCTTCCATGGTGAAATGTTTTTCCACCCGGGGAGAGCTGAAATAAAATCACAAATGCTGCCTTTTCTTGATACCGTTGCCGAGGCCATTGAAGTGAGCGCCAATGAAATTGTTATTGTCGGTCACACTGACAATGTGGCCAACCAGGGAGGGGGGTATGACTCCAACCGAACACTTTCATTGAAAAGAGCCATATCTGTTCTTAATTATTTTTTGCAGATCAAACATCTTTCCCCTGAACGATTTACCGTGGGGGGGTATGGGGCATCGCGCCCCCTGGTCCCCAATAACACCCCGGAAAACAGAAGAAAAAACCGGCGGGTGGATATTATTTTTAAATATTTATGAGGAGAGATTTATGGCAGAAGCGGAGCCCAATGAAAAACCATCGTCTGGGAGCCCCATGATCAAAATCATTATTATTGTACTACTGCTCCTTTTATTAGGGGGCGGTGGATTTGTGGGATGGACCCTGTTGGGCCGGGGAGACGATGCTGCAAAAGAGGAGTTTAAAGAAGCGCCTGCCCAGTTTAATGTTAATTCAATCCCCATCACTTACAACCTGGATACCTATATTGTAAATCTCATGGGAAAATCGGCCATGAGTAAAAAATATTTAAAAATAGGCATCATACTGGGGATTGGTTCAGAGGAGCAGAAACCTGGAATTGATCAATATAAACCATTGATAAACGATTCTGTGCTGATATTGCTGTCCAGCAAAACCTATACTGAACTGGGAACAGTGGAGGGCAAGATCCAATTGAAACAGGAACTCACCATGAGAGTGAATCAGGTTCTGGGTGCCCCCATGGTGAAGAAAATTTATTTCACTGAATTTGTGGTACAATAGGTAAGCCATGGCAAATGTTTTATCACAAGATGAAGTTGATTCCCTTCTGGGGGGTATTGATGCGGGCAGTGTGGAAACAGAAACTGATGTGCCGGATGACAATGACGAGGTAACGCCTTATAACTTTGCCTCGGAATCCGGCCCCTTGAATTTGCCCACTTTTCAGGTCCTTAATGAACGACTCACTGGATTTTTGCGGGATAGACTTTCCAGTGTAACCAATAAAAATGTTGATGTTAAACTTATTTCCAATGAGCTTATCCGATTTAATGAATTCTGCCGTTCGCTTCCCCTGCCAGCAAGTATTAATGTTTTTAAGATTGAGCCCCTGCGCGGCTCGGCCCTGCTCGTCCTTGAGGGACGTCTTGTTTTTTCCTTTGTGGAATTCTTTTTTGGTGGAAAGGGGCTGAACCCCTGGAAGTTGGAAGGACGGGCCTTTACCCCCATTGAATCTCGAATTATTGAAAAAATATGTCGGATCATTCTTGAGGAATTGCAGACGGTGTGGGCCGATGTCCATGAGGTAAAAATGATTTTTTCCCATTCGGAAATTGATCCGCAGTTTACCCAGATCACTCAACCCGAAGATATGGTTATTGCCACCCGCTTTTCCGTGGCCCTGCCAAATACCTCCGGGACCCTCTTTTTTTGCATCCCCTATGCCACCATTGAACCTTTAAAGGAAAAATTTAAACAAAAATCCGGCTATGAAATTCTTGAAATTGATAAGGCCTGGCAGGCAGCCCTGATGCACAAAATCCAGAAGGTGACCATAGATGTAAGCTGTGTACTGGGAACGGCATGTATTAATGCCGGTGAATTACTGGAATTGAGTACCCAGGATGTTATTATGCTGGATCAGAAGACCTCTGATCCGGTTGTGATTAAAGTTGAAGATGTCCCCAAATTTAAGGGGTTTCCAGGTGCTTATAACAATAATAAAGCCGTACGCATATGTGAAAATATTCAAAAGGAGTAAGGGGTTATGTCCCAGGAAGAAACAGCAGAAAATACCACAGACACTGTGGAATATAGCGATGTAAAACCCAAAGGAAAAAATGATATTGATTTGATTCTGGATATTCCCCTTGAACTCTCGGTGGAACTGGGAAGAACCAAAATGCTTGTTAACAACCTACTCCAGCTGGGACAGGGATCCATTATAGATTTAAATAAACCCGCTGGAGAAACCCTTGATATATGCGTAAATGGCAAGTTGGTTGCCAGGGGGGAAGTGGTTGTGGTGGATGAAAAATATGGTATCCGTGTCACCGACATTGCAACTCCCCTTGAACGGGTGAAATCCTTGAGCTGAATGGATATGACTCGATAATATATTATTGGAGTTAATGACTGAAAAATGGGGTCATACTTGGCTTATGGGATTTATTAATCGCAATTCATGCAAGGGGTGTGCTTCTTCCTGAAATAATGCCAATGCCCCCCATGACCTGAATCTTCCCGTCAATGTGAAAAAGGTATTGTCGAGAATAGGGGGGAAATGTGGATAATATTTTGGATGCCAGCCTGATCAGCATGGGTATAAAAACCGCTGCTATACTTGCCATGGTACTTGCCTGTTTGATTTTTGTACTTTATCTCATACGAAGATTCCTGCACCTGGGAACACAAAAGCAGGATGGGCTGGATATAAAAAGATTGGGGGCATTTTATCTCTCTTCCAAAGAAAGAATAGAGGTCGTGGAAATATCCGGTGAACGTATTGTGCTGGGGGTGGCTCCGGGCAGTGTTAACTATCTCACAAGACTCAAGGATCCTAATGAAAACAGCCCGGGATGATACACATCAAATGGGGGAGGATGGTCAGTTGAGGGTGGTCCAATGGTGGACAATGATTTTTTTTTTATGCTGTCTGTGTCTGTTGTGTTCCCGGGCCATGGCAGCGGATTTTATTTTTCCTTCGGTGCAGCTCGGTGTTGAAAAAAGCGGTGATCCTGGGGATGTGTCTGTTCTTTTACAAACGGTTTTTCTTTTAACAGTTTTAACCCTTGCCCCCTCCATTCTGGTATTAATGACCTCTTTTACCCGTCTGGTAATTGTCTTTGCCTTCCTCAGGCAGGCCCTGGGTACCCAGCAGACGCCCTCCAACCAGATCATTGCAGGGCTGTCCCTTTTTTTGACAATTTTCATCATGATGCCCGTGGGGGAAAAAATAAATACAACAGCGCTCCAACCCTATCTCAGTGAAGAAATTTCCCAGAAAACGGCCATGGATAATGCCCTGAAACCCATCCGAAAATTCATGTTTAAACAGACCAGGGAGAAAGATTTGGCCTTGTTTGTCAGCCTGTCTGAAAAGTCAAAACCGGCCAACCGTGAAGAAATTTCCCTGTTTGTGCTCATTCCTGCCTTTGTCATAAGCGAATTAAAAACGGCCTTTATTATCGGATTTGTTTTATTTGTCCCTTTTTTAATCATTGATATGGTGGTGGCAAGTGTTTTACTCAGCATGGGAATGATGATGCTGCCTCCGGTGATGATCTCCATGCCGTTCAAACTCATGCTGTTTGTTTTGGTGGATGGCTGGAATTTGATTGTCAGCTCACTGGTCAAAAGTTTTACATCTGGATAAACTGGGTTTTAAAGGAGTGTCAACATGACCCCGGAGTTTGTCGTTAGTTTTGCACAGGAAGCTATAAAAGTGACCATACTGGTCTCTTTACCAGTTTTGATCATGGGACTTGTGGTGGGGCTTCTCATCAGTATTTTTCAGGCAGTCACCCAAATCAACGAAATGACCCTCACATTTGTACCCAAGATTCTGGTGGTTATGGTGGGATTATTATTCCTGGCCCCCTGGATGCTGGAACATATGATGACCTTTACCATTGCCGTGATTGAAAATATTCCGGCATATATAAGGTAATAAATTTTTTGCCATGGAATTTGATATCCAAACCATTGAGCGTTTTTTTCTTGTACTGATACGCATCAGCATCCTGATATTCATGCTTCCATTTTTTAATTCCCGGGTTTTTCCATCCTTGATCAAAATTGGCTTGTCCTTTTTTCTATCCATATCCCTTTTTCCTGTGATTACAATGACGGTGGCAGGATTTCCGGAAACGATCCTGGAATTGGCTGGCCTTGTGGCTGTTGAATTCACCATTGGATTGATTTTAGGGCTCCTGGTTCAGGTTGTTTTTGATGGGATTCGACTCATGGGACATGTCGTGGGATTTGAAACCGGTTTTGCCATTGCCAATGTGTTCGATCCCCAGAGCGGTGCACAAATTTCTCTTTTGGCTAATTTTTCATATTTTGCTGCCATGGCATTATTTTTGCTTATTAATGGGCATCATGTTCTGATTCATGCCATGAAGGAAAGTTTTGACATTATCCCCATGGGCGCACTTGCCATGGACTCACGAATTTTAGGGCAGATGCTTTCCATTTCAGGGAGTATGTTTCTCATTGCCTTTAAAATAGGTGCACCGGCCATTGCTGCACTGCTTTTAATCAAGGTGGGGTTTGGCTTGATTACAAAATTGATTCCTCAGATGAACATCATGATTGTGGGGTTTCCCGTGCAGATTTGTGTGGGCCTGTTTTTTTTTGGTATCTGCCTTCATGTGCTTCTGGGATTTATGGAAACGTATACCAAAGAGTTGGGGCCTTTGCTAATGAGTACCATGGGGCTATTGAGGGAGTAAGCCCAAACTGGACAATACATAATTAAATAGTATAGGAATTTCCATTTTATCGATTGTTAAATAAGTAGGTTATAAAAAGTCCACCCAAAGGGCGCTAATTTAATTTTTTTTTAATTTCCTTGTTGGAATAAAAGAAAAATCAGAGATAGGCATTAGACCCTTACAGGGGAGAATAAATGGCTGATGATAGTTCCGAAGATAAAGATGAGCAGGCAACACCCAAGAAACGGCAGGATGCCAGGAAAAAAGGGGATGTTGCCAAAAGTAAAGAGCTTCCATCGGTGGCCGTCTTGCTTTCAGGGCTACTTACTTTTATTGTTTTTGGAACCTATATGTATGCCCAGATTCAAAATATCATGATAGAGGCGTTTCAACTTCCCCATATAAAGGAGTTATCTCTGAATGATTTTTTTGATTTCTCATGGGAAATGGTGATGGCTTTTTTCATGATTATGGCACCGTTGTTTTTAGTTATCTTTATTGTGGCAATACTGTCCAATGTAATGCAGGTGGGATTTATGATGAACCCAGAGAGTATAATGCCTAAATTTTCCAAATTGGATCCTTTAAAGGGCATTGGTAGATTGTTTTCCACTCAGTCGGTGATGGAAGCTATAAAGTGTGTGGCAAAGCTTCTCATTGTGGGATGGATTGGCTATATCACCATCAAAGGGGAAATGGACCAGATTTTTATATTGGGAGAATTGGCCTTTGAGGATATTGTCTCCTATATCTTCCTTACCACCTTTAAACTTTTTATTCGATGCACCATGGCTATGATTGTCATTGTGGTGATAGATTATGCATTCCAGAAGTGGCAATTTGAAAAGAAGCTCAAAATGAGTAAGAAAGAGATCAAGGATGAGTCTAAAGAATCAGAGGGAGATCCCATGGTGAAATCCCGGATTCGTAACATTCAAATGCAGATGGCCCAGAACAGAATGATGCAGGATGTTCCTGACGCGGATGTGGTGATCACCAATCCCACCCATTATGCAGTGGCATTAAAGTACGATGATCTCAGCATGGGAGCCCCCCGTGTGCTGGCAAAGGGCAAGGGAGAAATCGCCAAGAATATCAAGGCACTGGCAGTGGAACATTCCATATTGCTGTATGAAAATCGAGAGCTCGCCAGGAATTTATATAAGATGGTGAAAATAAACCAGGAAGTACCCGCATTATTGTACCAAGCCGTGGCAGAGGTGCTGGCATATGTTTATAGACAGAGGCAGGGGGGCTAAGGTTTGTTCTTCATCAAAAGCGTCAACAAGCCTACCCCTTCGGGACATATGGGGATATAAGCCATATGGCAGTAATAACTTGTCGTGACGAAGGATGAAACTTTTATGATTTCAGTCTATTGGACGGAGTTTCATATGAAAAAAATAAACAGTGAGTGCCAGGCTTTCGGTTCCGGTATTAAATAGATTTCCACTCCCAAGAAGGTATTTAGATAGATCATGGATAAGATGTCAAGTTTAAGATTTTTAAAGGTGGACGGAGGTGAAATCCTTGCCGCCCTGGGGGTGGTGACCATCATGATGGTCATGATTATCCCCCTGCCGTCCATATTGCTGGATTTTTTACTGGCCTTAAATATCACCGTTGCTGTGACCATTCTTTTGATTGCCATGTCAACGGAAAGATCCCTGGATTTTGCTATTTTCCCCTCCCTTCTTCTGGTGACAACGCTTTTTCGATTATCATTGAACGTGGCATCCACCCGGCTGATTCTTCTCCATGGCAATGAGGGAATGGCTGCTGCGGGTAACGTGATTAAATCCTTTGGCAACGTTGTGATGGGCGGCAATTATGTAGTTGGAATGATAGTCTTTATCGTTTTGGTTCTCATCAATTTTATGGTTATTACCAAGGGGGCCACCCGGGTTGCTGAAGTGGCTGCCAGGTTTACCCTGGATGCCATGCCAGGTAAACAAATGGCAGTGGATGCGGATTTGAATGCCGGATTAATTGATGAAAGCCAGGCAAAGGAGCGCCGAAGCATCATTACCCGGGAGGCAGAATTCAACGGAGCCATGGACGGCGCTTCCAAGTTTGTCCGGGGAGATGCCGTTGCCGGCATTGTCATCACCCTTATCAATATACTGGGGGGCTTTATTATTGGTGTTTTTCAGCAGGACATGAATTTTATCGATGCGGCCCAGAATTATACCCTTCTCACCGTGGGAGATGGGTTGGTATCCCAGATCCCGGCCCTGATCATTTCCACGGCATCCGGTATTGTCGTCACCCGGTCAAACTCTGAAGGAACCATGGGAGGCGATTTTGCAAAGCAGTTTATTAAATATCCCAAGGCTGTAAATATGGCAGCTCTGATGGTTTTTCTTTTTGGGATGATTCCCGGGTTACCCCATTTTTCTTTTATCCTGCTTTCCATGATAATTGCCGGGATCAGCTTTCTGGCCAAGGGGAATAAAAAATCCCAAGAGACAAAGGAACTTCAGGAACCTGTACCGGATGCGGCCCCGGAAGGTCCGGAACCGGTGGAACACCTGTTGACGGTGGATGCCCTGGAGGTGGAAGTGGGCTATGGCCTGATCAGTCTGGTGGATAAGGAGCAGGGGGGGGAATTTCTGGATCGGGTTCATTCCCTGCGGCGTCAGTTTGCCCAGGAAATGGGAATTATTATCCCCCCTATTCATATCCGGGATAACCTTCAGATAAAGTCAAACCGGTACAATATTCTGATTAAAGGGGTGGCCATTGCCTCATCAGAGTTGATGGTGAATCATTACATGGCCATGGACCCTGGTGATTCCACCAGAAAAATTGAAGGTATCAGTACAAAGGAGCCCGCCTTTAATCTGCCAGCTGTGTGGATTCCAGATGCCAGAAAAGAAGAGGCAAAGCTTGCCGGATATACGGTGGTGGACAGCGTCACCATCATGACCACCCATCTCACCGAGGTGATTCGAAAATATGCTTCGGAGCTTCTGGGCAGACAGGATGTTCAGAGTTTGCTGGATAATCTGGCCACCCGTTACCCCAAAGTGGTGGAAGAGTTGGTTCCCAAACAACTAACACTGGGCGGGGTTCAAAAGGTGTTGCAAAATCTTTTGCAAGAGCATGTTTCCATTAAAGACATGCTGACCATTGTGGAAACCCTGGCCGACTATGCCCCGATTTCCAAAGATCCTGAGCTTCTCACTGAATATGTTCGTCATAAACTTTCAAGATCCATCATGTCACCCCATCTCAGTGAAGAGGCTGTTTTGAACCTGATCACCCTGGCCCCAGAAGTGGAGAATCTTTTATTGAAAGGACTTCAAAAAACAGATCATGGGGTTTATCTATCCCTGGATCCCAAGGTGAGCGAGCCCATCATTCGGTCTGTGAAAAATCAAACAGAAAAAGCCATGATTAATAATATTCAGCCCATTATCATGACATCTCCGGTGATTCGTCGGCATTTTAGAAAATTAATCGAAACCTTTGTGCCTTCTGTGATGGTCATGTCCCAGAGTGAGCTGCTAAATGACATTCGATTTAAATCCATTGGCGAGGTAAGTCTACGTGACGCAACTGTATAAATATTGTGCTGCCACCATTGAAGAAGCCACAAGATTGATTCGAAATTCTCTGGGTGCCGATGCTATGATCATCTCAACGGATCGATTAAGGGGACGGGATGGAAAAGAGTTTTTTGAGATATGTGCTGTGCCGGGAGACTGTCCCCAGGAGAAACCGGATTCGAGAGCCTTTGGAGACATTAAAAATGAGCTTGTATCCATAAAAGAGATGATGAGATTGATGTCAACCTCCCCGATGGCCATTCCCCTGTCTCATCTGGTAAAAAATCCCATGCTCATGCAGCTTTATGCAAGAATGATGGATCAGGGTATTGAGGAGGTGTGGATTAAAGAAATACTGACCCAAGCAGGTGTTTTTGATAACATGAAGCCTCTGTCGGCAGAAAATGTTAAAAAGCAGGTGGTCACGGCCTTGATGCAAACCTTGGATGTAAAGGATCCCTTTGCCACGCAGAAACACCCGCAAATTATTGCGGCATTTGTGGGAACAACCGGGGTGGGTAAAACAACCACCATTGCAAAGATTGCAGCAAACCTCATGGTGCAGCAAAGAAAAAAAGTGGGCTTAATTTCCATTGATACCTATCGTATCGGTGCCATGGAGCAGTTAAAAAATTATGCCGACATTCTGGGGGTTCCTTGTTTTCAAGCCTTTACACGAAGCGACCTGCTTCTGGCCCTTGGACGCATGCGGGCCATGGACGTTGTTCTCATTGACACTGCAGGAAGAAGTCAGTATGACATGCCACGGTTGGAAGGGTTGAAAAAAATGATCGGAGATCATGCATCCATTGACACCCATCTTCTGTTGAGTGTGGGGATGTCAGCGTCTGAAATGAAGACCACGGCCCGGAGTTTCAGTGGCTTGAATTTTAAAACTTACATTTTTACCAAGCTGGACGAAGCCCGGATGATGGGTAATATTGTGAATCAGATGGCAACATATAAAATCCCTATATCCTATGTGACGGCCGGGCAGAATGTCCCGGAGGATATTGAGCGGGCTGACAGGAAAAAACTGGTCACCCTGCTGTTGGGCAAGAATAAAACAGGATGAACCCTTGAACAGGTTAAATAATCGGAGAATTTAATGATGGATCAGGCTGAAAATTTGAGGAAAATGGTAAAAGGGGAATCTGAAAAGATTGCCGGTTTGATGGAGGATGCTAATGCCGGAGCCGTTACGTCTGGAAATGCGCCTCGGGTTATTTCTGTCACCAGTGGTAAGGGGGGGGTGGGAAAAACCAATATAGTTGGAAATCTTGCCATTGCCCTCCAGCGCATGGGTAAAAAGGTGTTAATATTTGATGCGGACCTTGGATTGGCCAATATTGATATTATTTTTGGGATTCATCCCATGGATAACATTGATTCCGTTATCCGGGGGGAAAAAAAACTATCCGAAATCATTGTGCAAGGTCCAGAAGGCGTCTCTATCATACCTGCAAGTTCCGGCATTGAAGAGGTGGCCAATTTAACCGAGGGGCAAAAACTCAACATGCTCAGTGAGTTTGATGATCTGAATGATCAATTTGATATCATGTTGATTGACACGGGTGCTGGTATTTCTTCCAACGTGGTTTATTTTAATCTGGCAGCCCAGGAACGTATTGTGGTGGTGACCCCGGAACCCACATCCATCACCGACGCCTATGCTCTTTTAAAGGTGATGTTTAGCCGCTATGGTACCAAGGAATTTTCCATTTTACTGAACATGGTAACGGATGAAAAGGAAGCCAAAGGCGTGTTTAAGAATTTGAGTAATGTGGCAGATAAATTTCTTGTGGGTATTTCCCTTGATTATGCAGGGTTTATCCCCGGAGATGATACTTTGAAGAAGGCGGTGATTAAACGTCGCCCGGTTATCTGCGAGTATCCAAGAGCAGTGGCCAGTGAGCATATCAGGATTCTGGCAGAGCATTTACTCAACCAGGCGGACAGGCCTGTGGATGGAAATATTAAATTTTTCTGGAAACAACTGATAAACGGAGCGGATTGATAAAAAAATGAAGGCACAGATTCGTAAATATTCCCAGGCTGCCCGATCGTGTGTTGATAAACGCATGGTGGGAGATAAATCCAGGGAGGACCTCATTCGTGAATTTGTGCCGATGATAAAATATGTTGCAGATCGTATAGCCAGCAACTTTAAATATGGTTGAAATTACATCTCCTTTACTTTGGGAGAATAACATTATAATTGTGAATATTACTAAGGAAAATCCAATTAAA
>JASFYZ010000248.1:0-7220 GCA_045046665.1 Desulfobacterium sp. | reverse complement strand
GCTCTTCCGATCTGCCTTTTTGAACACTTCAAATAAACTTTTTTTACCGTTTGTCTGATGACTTGTTCAAAAGGCTGTGTTATAATTTTCAATTTTCCATGGTATTCCTCATTCTCGGGGATTTTCTCCCAAATAAATATCGTTAGTAACCTTCGTACAAGGAGTTATCATGCCAAATTCCAGTTATTGGGCAGATGATTTTGTGACTAAAAAAAGAAGTATTGAAAAGGCCATTCGACTGGTCAAGTCAGGTCATCGGGTGTTCATAGGTTCTTACTGCGGAGAGCCCCAGGCCCTTGTAAAAGGCTTGGCCGACGACCACCGGCGACTCACCGATGTGGATATCATCCGGCTCATGTCCCGGGAGATTACCCCCCTTACCCGCATTGCCGATGAAACCCTGGATAAAAGCATGAACATCCGCTCCATTTATCTGGGATCTGCCAAGTCAGAAGAATTGGCACAAAACAAGCGGTTCTATACCCCGGTGAATATGGCGGCCATACCCGGACTTTTTTCAAGCCGCAGAATTCCCATTGATGTGGCATTGATACAGGTGAGTCCTCCGGATGATTTTGGTTGGATGAGTCTGGGCGTTTCCGTGGATGTCACTCTGGCCGCGGCCATGGCCGCTGATGTGGTCATCGTACAGGTAAACAGCAACATGCCCATGGTGATGGGTGAAAGCTTCATCCATGTCAATGATGTGGATGCCATTGTGGAACATGACGAAGATCTCATGACGGTGACCTCATCTCCCCCATCAGAGGTGGCGTTGAGCATCGGTCAGAATATTGCCAGACTCATTGAGGATGGCTCCACATTGCAGATCGGCCTGGATGCCGCTTCCCAGGCCACCACCCAGGCCCTTTCCAATAAAAAAGATTTGGGGATACATTCCCAGTTCCTCACAGATGACATCATGCATCTTTATGCCATAGGAGTGGTGAATAATCATAAAAAAGGCTATAAAAACGGTAAGCTGGTGGCCAGTTGTTCCGTGGGGTCCCACTCCCTTTATGAATTTCTCCATCTCAATCCTGCCATTGAGTTCATGTCATCGGAACATGTCAATGACATTGAAATTATTGCCCGGCACAATAAAATGGTTTCCATGAATGTGGCCGTGGGGGTGGATCTGGCAGGGCAGGTGAGCTGTGAAGCCCAGGTTAATACCCATTTTGCAGGGGTGTCCGGTATCTCTGATTTTATACGGGGAGCCAACCGGTCCAAGGGGGGCAAATCCATCATTATGCTCAACTCCACCACGGACGATGGCAGTGAAAGCCGCATTGTTCCCTTTATGAATAACACGGTGATCACCGTTCCCCGGGAGGATGTCAGATATGTGGTCACCGAGTATGGGGCGGTGAATCTTTTTGGAAAAAGCACCCAGGAAAGAGCCCTGGCCCTCATCAGCATTGCCCACCCCAAGTTCCGGGATGAATTGTTAAACAGTGCCAAGGAGCTTGGCATGATTGGAAAAGAGAGACACCTTGGTGAATCCGTGTATGGTGTTTATCCGGTGAAACTTGAAGAGATGTTGACCATCAAAGACCAGTCCGTGACCTTTCGGCCAGCAAAGCTGGTGGATGAGAGAAGAATTCAGGAGCACTTCTATCATCTGGAAAGAAAGGATGTGGTCTCCCGGTTTTTCAATGAGAGAACCCATTTTCTAAGGGATGATGTTGAGGTGATGAGTCAGATTGACTATAAGCGAAATCTGACCATCATTGCCCTTGTGGGGGAGATGGGCTTTGACACGGTGGTGGGCATTGGCAGTTACTATCTGGAGCCGTCCACCAATATGGCGGAGGTGGCGTTTTCCGTCAGTAAGGGCTATCAGAGTATGGGGTTCGGTCGTATTCTCATACGAAAACTTGCCGAGGCTGCCCGGGATCGGGGCATCAAGGGGCTTTTTGCCATTACCTCCCCGGGCAATACCAAAATGGTGAAATTGTTTAAAACATTGCCCTACAAGATTACGTCGGAGCTGGATGAAGATATTCTCTTAAAATGTGTTTTTGAATAACCGCCACGGGCTGCCCATAAAACAAAAAAAGAGTTGCATCCAAGGATGACAACTCTTTTTTTGTGTGGTGCCCAGGAACAGAATCGAACTGCTGACACGGGGATTTTCAGTCCCCTGCTCTACCGACTGAGCTACCTGGGCCCGTCAAAAACAATGTCTTTATAGTTGAATGCCCCCTATGTGTCAAGGTCTTTTTTCCCCAGATCTCCAAAATAGTGTTGAACAAGGGAGCAGGCCGTCAGGGATGCCGTTTCCGCCCGCAATATTCTGGAACCCAGGGAAAATGCAGAAAACCCGGCAGCCTGGGCCGCCTCAATTTCAGTTTCCAGAAATCCGCCCTCGGGACCGATGAGCACAATGATTTTCTGGGGCAGAGAAGAGGGCTCTGTGTTAATGTTGCCAAAGGGGATACAGCCCTTTTCCCAAAAGGCAATTTTTTTGTCGTGGTCTTTACTGAGGTCAAGCAGGGCTTCAAAGGAGACAGGTTCCATAATAAGGGGCAACTGACTTCGTTTGCATTGTTTCATGGCTTCCCGGGAAATTCTGCGCCATCTGTCCACCCGGGCCACAAGTTTTTTGGGATCAGGCCGGGGGATGGAACGGTGGGCAAAAAAGGGAACCCATTGGGTAATGCCAAGCTCTGTGAGGTGGCGGATGATCATATCCATTTTTTTATCCTTGAGCATTCCCTGGGCCACGGTGATGGACACTGGCGATTCCCCCCGGGAAACCGTTCGGGATAACAGGGAAAGCTCAACGGTTTTTGCATCCATGGACATGATACAGGCCTCCCAGCAGGTGCCGTCCCCATCGGCAAGCTCCACATGATCTCCAATGGTCAGCCGAAGCACATGGCTCAGATGTCTGGCATCCTGGCCCTGGATGAATGCAGTTTCTTGTGTGAGATCTTGTTGACGGATATAAAATCGATGCATGAATTTTCCTTTTAATTTAGGGCCTTGTTCAGTAACCCGGATGATGGGCTGTACGGACTTTAAATCAGGGTATTGATTTTTTTGGGTCAATCTGATTTTAATGGGATATACATCAAAGCAATGGGTTAAAAGCCATGGTTAGACTTGCCGGTTTGATTCACAGGGCTTGACACAAAAACGCGCCTTTGATATTTCAGTTGTATTTGGGATGAACAATAATTTTAAAATGAGCTGATGTCAACAGCTTGTCAGGAGTTTTCATGGTGGATTCAGAAGACTTGAAAATGGATAATGTTCCAGAACTTGATCTTGATGGGGATATCATTGAATTAACCCAGATTGTTGACGAAAATAAGTTGGTTGATGATTATGATATAATCGAGCTGACAGAGCAGTTTGTGGACGTTGACGAATCGGACCCCATCACCGGGGCTTCCACTGGGAATGAGGATCACATTTCCGAGGCACAAATTCGCAGCGTGCTGGAAAAAATGATTGAAGAAAAATATGGTCACCGCATGGACGACCTGTTTTCAGATATTATTCACAAAGTAGTGGAAAAAGAGATGGGAAAAATTAAAAATAGTCTGTTAAAGGCCCTTGCAGAAAAATAAATTTTTGTATGACCTGAAACGCCATTATAGGGACCGCAGATGATAATCGTTTGCCTGGTCATGCTGGCTGGATTTTCTACCATTGGGGCGGGTAACGGAACGGGATGGATTTTGAAGGGGACGTATCGCTTCCCCTTTTTTTATTAATATGTTTTTAGGAGTTAGTGTATGAGTTCTGATTCTCTTGACAAAGGATATGATCCTTCTGGAATTGAGGAAAAATGGTACCAATATTGGGTGGACAATGGCTTTTTCAAAGCCAATGAAAAAAGTGATCAAAAGCCCTATTCCATTGTGATTCCCCCCCCGAATATTACGGGTGTGCTTCACATGGGCCATGCCCTGAACAACACCGTGCAGGATATCATGTGCCGTCATAGAAGACTTTGTGGAGATAATGTCCTCTGGATGCCGGGAACCGACCATGCTGGCATTGCCACCCAGAATATTGTGGAAAAGAATCTGGCAAAAAAGGGGATAAGCCGGGATCAGCTCAAGAGAGAAGAATTCATTGAAGAGGTCTGGAAGTGGAAGGAGCACTCCGGTGGTGCCATCATCAATCAGCTGAAACGATTGGGGGCTTCCTGTGACTGGGACCGGGAACGGTTCACCATGGACGAGGGGTTGTCCGATGCCGTTAGAAAGGTGTTTGTAAGACTCTATAAAGAAGAGCTGATTTACCAGGGGCTTTATATCATCAACTGGTGTCCCCGGTGTAAAACCGCCTTGTCTGACCTTGAAGTGGAGCATGAGGAACAGGACAGCTTTCTTTACCATATTCGTTATCCCTTTGAAAATGGAAAAGGCGGATTGGTTGTGGCCACCACCCGGCCGGAAACCATGTTCGGAGATACGGCAGTGGCCCTGAATCCCAATGATCAACGATATCAGGATCTCACTGAAACCCATGTGTGTCTGCCCCTCACAGACCGTAAAATTCCCATTATCCGGGATGACTATGTGGACACCGAATTTGGAACCGGGGCCTTAAAAGTAACCCCGGCCCATGATCCCAACGATTTTCATCTGGGTAATCGCCACAATCTGGAAAGTATCAAGGTCATTGACGATGATGGCAACATGACTGATGGGGCAGGGCGGTTTGAGGGTCAGGATCGATTCCAATGCCGTAAAGAAGCCCTTGCGGCCCTGGAGGCGGAAGGGTTTCTGGTGAAAAAAGAACCCCTGAAAAATTCCGTGGGCCACTGCTACCGGTGTCAAACCGTGGTGGAACCCTCCCTTTCCAAACAATGGTTTGTAAAGGTGGCTCCCTTGGCCAAGGAGGCAACGGATGCCGTCAGGGAAGGAAAAACCCGTATTATCCCTGAGAACTGGTCCAAAACCTATTTTGAGTGGATGGACAATATCCAGGACTGGTGCATCTCCCGGCAGATCTGGTGGGGACATCGCATTCCGGTGTGGACCTGCCAGGCCTGTGGCAAAATGATGGTGGAAGAGATTGATCCCACTTCCTGTGACAGTTGCGGTTCTGCAGAAATTCTCCAGGAAACCGACGTGCTGGACACCTGGTTCAGCAGTGCACTGTGGCCTTTTTCCACCATGGGATGGCCCGAACAAACCGAGCTTTTAAAAACCTTTTATCCTACCAATGCATTGGTCACCGGGTTTGATATTCTTTTTTTCTGGGTGGCCCGGATGATGATGATGGGGATTCATTTCATGGATGAGGTGCCCTTTAAAGAGGTGTATATCCATGCCCTGGTCCGGGACGAGCACGGCAAAAAAATGAGTAAGTCCAAGGGTAACGTCATTGATCCATTAAAGGTGATTGACCAGTATGGTGCCGATGCGTTCAGGTTCACCCTGGCCGCGTTTGCCGCCCAGGGACGAGATGTGAAGATGTCCGAGGATCGGGTGGAGGGATATCGCAATTTTGTGAATAAATTGTGGAATGCGGCCCGTTTTACCTTGATGCACCTGGAAAAAGGTCCTGGTGAAATGGATGTGGCGTATCTGTCTTTGCCAGAAAAATGGATATTGTCACGATTAACGGCCACGGTTCAGGCTGTACACCAGGGCATTGAAACCTTTAAGTTCAATGAAGCGGCCAGTGCTGCGTACCAGTTTACTTGGCACGAGTTCTGTGACTGGTATGTGGAAGCAGCCAAACCTGCCCTCTATGGCAAGGAGGGAGAAAAACGATGCAAGGTGGTAAAGGCGGTCATTACCGAGGTGTTGAAAAACACATTGATCATGCTCCATCCCTTTATGCCCTTTGTCACCGAGGAGATTTGGGAAAAACTTCCCACCACATCAGGCTCCATCATGTCTGCCCGGTTTCCCGGGGTTGATGAAAATGCCCTTTTGGTCAGGGATGAGGCGGTGGAAGCGGACATGACCCATGTATCTGGTGTGATTTCCGGTATCCGGAACATCCGAAGTACCATGAATATCCCCCCATCCATGCTGCTGGGTGTGAATATGCAGACCTTGGATGTCCATGAGCGGCGGATCATTGAAGAAAACCATGCCATGATCGAAAACCTGGCAAGGCTGGATTCCCTTGGGGTGACAGATCCCGGGGAAGCCCCGCCATCATCTGCCACTGCTGTGGTTAATGGTACCTCCATCTATGTCTCCCTCATGGGGGTCATTGATTTTGATAAAGAGGCGGCTCGTCTGGGCAAAGAGATTGCCAAGGTAACCAAAGAGCTGGTTGCCGTGTCAAAGCGCCTGAACAATGAGAGTTTTCTTGAAAAAGCCCCGGAAGATGTGGTGGAAAAGGTCAAAACAATCCAACGCGGTCTGGAAGAAAAAAATGACAAGCTCAAGGAGAACCTGGAGCGAATCAATAAAATAGCCGGATAAATGGTGTTTGGTCCTTAACTTTGGCCATTGGGATTGCAATTTAAGAGGCGGTCAGGGATGTCAGTTTATCCCTGTCCGCCTTTTTGGCGTGAAATTCAGACCCGGAAATCAGCCCGTAATAAGAGCGGGTGCCTGCATCCTCCTTGACACAAATACAAGCACCTGTTAAAAATGTACTTTAATGCAAAATCAGCATTTCAAAATCCGTTAAAATTTTTATTCTATTGTTGAAGTCCCCGTGTCAAATTCTTATTGACACAAAACCCCCAATAGTATCAACGCTTTACTTGAGGTTAACTTGTCTGTAAAGATAGAAAATATTAGAAATTTCAGTATTATTGCCCACATTGACCATGGCAAATCCACCCTGTCCGATCGTATGATTCAGCTGGCAGGGGTTGTCTCCGATCGAGACTTCAAGGATCAGATGTTGGATTCCATGGACATCGAACGTGAACGGGGGATCACCATTAAAAGCCAGACGGTGAGTCTGCCTTACACCGCAGCGGATGGCCAGACCTACCTGTTGAACCTCATTGATACCCCGGGCCATGTGGATTTTTCCTATGAAGTCTCCCGGGCTCTGGCCTCCTGTGAAGGGGCGTTTCTATTGGTGGATGCCAGCCAGGGGGTGGAGGCACAGACCCTGGCCAATATTTATCTTGCCATGGAGCACGAGCTGGAAATTGTGCCGGTGATCAATAAAATTGATCTGCCGTCGGCTGAAATCCAGTGGGCCAAGGACCAGATTGATGAGGATTTAGGCCTTGACGGGGATATGGCCCTCCAGGTGTCCGCAAAAACAGGCCA
>JASFYZ010000247.1:0-9602 GCA_045046665.1 Desulfobacterium sp. | reverse complement strand
GGCGCCATTTCCATTTTTTCCAGCTCCCCCTGCATGAAGTCAACATTTTTGATGAAATGCTGGTAAAGCTCCTTGAGAACCTTTTTGGCTTTGATAAATTCTTTGTGGACAGAGGGGGAGCGGTACACCTCTTCATAGAGAAACTGTCTCAGGGTGGTCATGGCCGTGTAAATTTTTTCTCCCATGCACAGTTGAAATTCATTGTCATGGGGAGCACTGCAATAGACAAGGGATTGAATCATGGCCCTTGCCCTCTGGGAGTGGTTGTTTCCCAATTCCTTGGTGCAGGTGGCAGGAATTTCATTCCTTTTAATAACGCCACTTCTCAAGGCATCGTCAAGGTCATGGTTTAAATAGGCAATGATGTCGGCAATGCGAACAATTTTACCTTCAAGAGTGGTGGCTGTGGCTCCGGGTGTGGATGGCATGATATCGCCAAATCCCTTGGAATGTTTAAGGATGCCATCCTTGACTTCCGGGGTGAGGTTGAGACCTGCCCCTTTGTTTTCAAGGAGTTCCACCACCCGAAGGCTCTGTTCGCTGTGAGAAAAACTCGGGTGGTAAATCTCCTTTAGTGCGGTCTCTCCACCATGGCCAAAAGGGGTGTGTCCCAGGTCATGACCCAGGGCAATGGCCTCGGCCAGGTCTTCGTTAAGCCACATGGCTCTGGCGATAGTTCTTGCTGTTTCAGATACTTCCAGGGTGTGAGTCATTCTGGTTCTGTAGTGGTCCCCCAATGGGGAGAGAAATACTTGGGTTTTGTATTTCATTCTCCGGAATGCATTGGAATACACGATTCTGTCCCGATCCAGCTGAAACGGGGTGCGTATGCTACAGGGCGCTTCCTGCTTTGAGCGTTCCCCGGCCAGGGTGCTGGGGCAACCAAAGGGGGAGATAAAATTATTTTCCCTTGCCTGGTAGGCCTCCCTTATGGAAAGTCCCGGGGGCGGTTCGTTCCCATGGTTATTTCTTATGGGAGACGGCCTTTGATCAATTAATTGCTTTTTAAGTATTTTCATGTCTATTTCGGATTGAATGGTGATGTCGTTGTTTATGGATGGCGGACGCCTGTAATAAAATATCAGTTTTTTTTGATATCCTTATAGTATGACCCCGAAATTACTTTACAGTTTTTTAGAAAAAGCCCCTCTAAATGGGGGATGATCTAAGGAAGAGTAAGTGCTTTTGAAAAATGCCGTTTTTTGACAAGATCAGTAATGAATTGCACATATTGTGAATGGTTTGTAAAGGGAAAATTTTAAAAATTGTCCGGGCACCTGTCCCGGAACAGGAGGTGATATGTCTGCGGATGACCCATGTATGGCCCTGGCGTTGAAGGTGGCTGAGGTAGCTCTGGGGCTGGGGGAGTTTCCGGTTGGGTGTGTTATTGTGCGGGGGGCGGATGTGGTGGCCACCGGGGCAAGGCGGGGCACCGCTGACGGGGAGAAAAGAGCCAGTGAGCTTGACCATGCCGAAATTCTGGCGTTGCGGTGCCTGGAATCCCTGGATATTGATCGGGAGGAATTGACCTTGTACTGCACTATGGAACCCTGTCTTATGTGTTTTTCCGCCATCATGCTGTCAGGGATAAAAAAAGTGGTGTTTGCCTATGAGGATGTTATGGGGGGAGGGACCCGATGTGATAGGGGGGGGTTGTCTCCCCTGTATCGCGACTGCGGTATTAAAGTGGTTTCAGGGGTGATGCGTGGAAAAAGTCTGGATCTTTTTTGCCGGTTTTTCAATGGGCCTGAAAATGTGTACTGGAAGGGGAGTTTGCTGGAGCAATACACCCTGGAGCAGGGGAAACTTTCCCTGGAGGCAGCAATATAAATAAATAGTTCTTGCAATTTTCGATAAAGTTTATATAATTACCCGTTGATTAACATAAGCGTTTTATGATGTTGTAGATATACGACAGAAAACAGAGGAGGTGTGGGATAGCTAGGCAGAGCAACCGAGACAGGATAAATATAAACAGGGGTATCAGGGCTGAAGAAGTGCGAGTTATCGGCGCTGATGGAGAGCAGATAGGCGTCATGCCCATACGGAATGCCCTTGAAAAGGCTGCTGAGCATGCACTGGATCTCGTGGAAGTCTCACCCAATGCAGCGCCGCCTGTGTGCAAGATAATGGACTATGGGCGGTATAAATATGAGCTGACCAAAAAGCTGCAGGAAGCCAGAAAAAAGCAGAAAACATCTCAGATTAAAGAGATTAAGGTTCGGCCCAAGACAGATACCCATGATCTTGAGACAAAGGTCAAGCATATTGAGAAGTTCATCAACAACAATGACAAGGTCAAGGTGACCCTGGTGTTCAGGGGACGTGAAATTACCCTTGCCAAGCAGGCCAGGCTTGTCCTTGAAAGAGTGGCCCAGATGACCGAAGAGTTTGCCCAAATTGAGCAATATGCAAAGTTTGAAGGTCGGACCATGACCATGATCTTGTCACCCAAATGATTAAATATCTGAGGGGGACTGCTCTGATTTTCTATTTTTGTCGGGATATCCAGGATATCTGTATGAAAAAATAAATTCCTTTCTGAAACGTCAATGGCCTTTTTACGCCATCGAATGGGCCTTTAGTGTGGAATTAAAATGTGTTTGAATCTGTATGGTGGCCTTGTGTGCCCAAGGGCGTTCTTTGCTGCCATATCTTTTTTTTGAGTTAAATGTGTACCAGGGAGATTATGAAATGCCTAAGATAAAAACCAACAGGGCAGCTGCAAAACGTTTTAAAAAAACAGGATCAGGAAAATATAAGTTCAGGAAATCACATGCCAGTCATATCCTGACTAAGAAAACAACAAAGCGGAAACGGTCCCTTAGATTGGACCAAATTGTTGATAAAAGTAATATGAAAGAGGTTAAACGCCTGCTGCCCAATGGCTGATCAGGATAGAGGGAGTATATGAGATGAGAGTAAAAAGAGGATTTAAGGCAAGAAGACGCAGGAATAAGGTTTTAAAGCTTGCAAAGGGTTTTCGGGGCGGACGCAGCAAATTGTACCGCACTGCGGCAGATGCCGTTGATAAGGCGTTGATGTACGCCTATCGTGACCGCAGGGTCCGTAAAAGAGATTATCGAAAACTTTGGATTGTAAGGATTAATGCGGCAGCTCGCATGAACAATCTTTCCTACAGCAAGTTTATGCATGGACTTCAGCTGGCCGGTATCGAACTGGACCGAAAAATTCTGGCTGAGCTTGCTGTGTATGACCCCAAGGGATTTACGCAGGTGGCTACAGCCGCTGCGGCTCAACTTTAGTCTGCCCCTGGCTGGCCTCTATTAAAAGGTGGAGATTGTTGTGGAAAAAAGTTTGCAAATAATTGAGCAGGATGCCCTGGCTGACCTTGAAAAGGCCATATCCTGGGATGATGTGGATCTCCTTGTGACAAGGTATCTAGGACGAAAGGGTGCTCTGACCGCATTTTTGAGAAATATTTCAAAGCTCCCTGTGGGGGATCGACCCGGTGCGGGCAAAGATGCAAATGCCTTGAAAATAAAGCTTGAAGAGGCCTTTGGTGACGCTGGCAGGCGACTGAAAGACCAGGACACCGGGAAAGGCATTGATGTGACTTTGCCCGGCCGGCCTGTGGTGAGGGGCTCTCTCCATCCTGTTACAAAAATTTCCAGGGAGATTGTCGGTATCTTCTCAAGGCTGGGCTTTGATGTGGTGGAAGGGCCGGAAATTGAGACGGATTATTATAATTTTGAAGCGCTTAATATTCCCAAATATCATCCTGCCAGGGATATGCAGGACACTTTTTACGTGTCTGAAAATATCGTGCTGAGGACCCATACCTCCCCCACCCAGCCACGGGTGATGGAGAAAACCGACCCCCCCGTGAGAATCCTTGCGCCGGGGAAGGTGTATCGATGCGACTCGGATCTCACCCATACGCCCATGTTTCATCAGGCCGAGGGGTTGATGGTGGATAAGAATGTCTCCTTTGGAGATCTCAAGGGAATTATCACAACCTTTATTCATCAGTTGTTTGATCCTGATATCAGTGTGCGGTTCCGCCCCAGCTTTTTTCCTTTCACCGAGCCCAGTGCCGAGGTGGATATTCAGTGTGTCATGTGTCGTGGAAAAGGGTGTAGGATCTGCTCCAGAACGGGATGGCTTGAGGTGCTGGGAGCGGGTATGGTTCATCCGGCTGTGTTTGAGAATGTGGGCTATGACACGGAAATATATTCCGGTTTTGCCTTTGGCATGGGGATTGAGCGCCTTGCGATGCTCAAATATGGGATCGATGATCTCAGGAAATTTTTTGAAAATGATATGCGCTTTTTAAGGCAGTTTTAATATGAAAGTCAGTTTAAGCTGGTTAAAAGAATATACTTCGGTGACAGGTGATCCGGCAGAAATTGCGGCAGAACTCACCATGGCGGGGCTTGAAGTTGAGGCCGTGGAGGATCGCTATGCCTTTTTTGATAAGGTGGTGGTGGGCAGGGTTGAAACTGCTGAAAAGCATCCCGAGGCTGACAGGCTGAGCTGCTGCCGGGTGGATGTCGGTGATGAGATCTTAAGCATTGTCTGCGGTGCGCCCAATGTCAAATCCGGCCTTATGGTGGCCTGTGCCTGTGTGGGTGCGGTGCTTCCCGGAGGGCTTCAAATCAAAAAAAGCAAACTGCGGGGTGCTATATCCCAGGGAATGCTTTGCAGCACCACAGAGTTGACCTTGGGCATTGACGGTTCGGGTATCATGGAGTTGTCCCCGGATTTGATTCCGGGAACGCCCCTGGCCCAGGCCTTGGACTTGTCTGATGTCATGTTCGACATAGACCTGACACCCAACCGCCCGGACTGTCTCAGTGTTATTGGGGTGGCAAGGGAAGTGGCGGCCGCACGGGGTATTGACTTTAATCCCGTGGTGCCCGATCTTCTCGTGGCAAGTTCAGCCCAGGGCAATGTGGCTGATTTGATCCAGGTGGAAATCCATGACCCCAAGCTGTGTCATCGCTATATGGCGGCTATGGTGATGGATGTTAAGGTGGGACCTTCACCTTACTGGCTCCAGGATCGTTTGGAATCCGTGGGATTGACCCCCATCAATAACATTGTGGATGTGACCAATTTTGTCATGATGGAGATGGGGCAGCCCCTCCACGCCTTTGATTATGACTTTTTGACCCAGAAACGCATCGAGGTGCGGCGGGCCGGTACAAAACAGGATTTTCTCACCCTGGACAGCAAGACCCATGTCCTTGATCCCGATATGTTGGTGATTTGTGACGGGGAAAAACCTGTGGGCCTTGCCGGAGTTATGGGGGGTGAGAATTCCGAAATTATTCCGGAAACCACCCGTATTCTTGTTGAGAGTGCCTACTTTGACCCTGTCTCCGTCCGTCGAACGGCAAAACTGTGTGGGATTAACAGCGATGCCTCCCATCGGTTTGAGCGGGGAGTGGATCCCGAAGGGTGCGATAGGGCCTTGAGTCGTGCCGTTGCCCTGATGGTTGAAACCTCGGGTGGTACACTGGTTCCCGGTGTTGTTGATGCCCACCCCACTGCATTTGTCCCCCTTAAAATTGAATTGGATACCGGGGCCTTGAACCGACGTCTGGGAACAGATCTTGATGATGGGCAAATCTGTAAAATGCTTGAATCCGTTGAGTTTGGCATTGTCCCATCCCGTCCGGGTGTCTTAACCGTTGATGTGCCCTCTTTTCGAGTGGATGTCACCCGTCCAGAGGATCTTTCCGAGGAGGTTGCCAGACTTTGGGGATATGATAACATTAAAATCAGTTTTCCCATGGTTGCTTCCCTGAGACAACATCCTGCTCCAGCCATTGAATTTCGGGAATCAGTGAAAGACATGATGAACGGATTTGGTTTTTTTGAAGCGGTGAATTACAGCTTCACCGATGCGGGCATGTGCGAAAAACTTCTATTGGCCCCAGGGGATGACCGATGGGCCATGGAGAAGATCCTTAATCCCATTTCAGAAGAGATGTCAGTGCTTCGCACTTCTCTTTTGCCGGGGATGCTGGAAACCATGGGACGCAATGTTGCCAAACAGACAGATACTTTTAGAATTTTTGAGGTGGGTAAAACTTTTCTGGCTACTGGGCATGGGATTCAGCCCCGGGAAAAAGAGATGCTGGCAGGGCTTTGGACCGGAAGTCGTTCTGATGTTTCCTGGCACGGGAAAACCGTGCCATGCGATTTTTTTGATCTCAAGGGGATTGTTGAAGGGTTTTTGGCCGCTTTGGGCATTTCTGCAACAGAGGTGGTTTTCTCACCGGCTCCTGAAAAAGAGTTTCCCTATTTCAGAAAAGGCTGTGGTGCCGTTGTGACAATAGGTGGGACCTACCTGGGATCGCTTGGTGAAATCGCACCGGCGGTGTGCGCCAACTTTGGTCTCAAACAGGGTGCGTTTGTCTTTGAACTGGATATGGCCTCCCTTCTTTCGGTTACGCCTCAGTTTATTGTGGCGCAGCCATTGCCCCGATTTCCTTCCGTGGAAAGGGATCTTTCCATGATTGTGGATGAGGCTGTGGCTGCCGGGGATGTCTGTGATGATCTTCTGAACCACACCCGGGATAATTCTTTGGTGGAGGATGTGTTTTTGTTTGATGTATATCAGGGGGCTCCCCTGGCAGAAGGACAAAAATCACTTTCTTTCCGAATTGTGTACCGCTCGGCGGAAAAAACCCTGAAAGAGAAGAAGATCAAGGGGCTTCATTCTACTATTTCCGGTTGGCTTATTAAACGGTATGATGCAACCCTGCCTGCGTGACGGGGTGATATTTATGGAAAAATCGGGTTGATTTTGGATTCTGTATGATCCGGATTGACCCCCCTCCATATTTTGAATTAAAATTAGAATAGCTGATTGCCGGACTTGTGGTTGACAGTCTCGTTCTTTTGCTTTATAGTTGCAAATTAATTGTTAGCGGGCATAGCTCAGTTGGTAGAGTACAAGCTTCCCAAGCTTGGTGTCGCGAGTTCGAATCTCGTTGCCCGCTCCAAATTATTGAACAGAACAAAATTTTTTTTGAGATGTTCGGACGCCATGGAGTGTGATCTTGCATTAGGTCGTAAAATTCCAGACTTTTGAGCTTGAAATAAGAGTATGCTTTAACGTTTTTGTTTACCCTGTCTGAATTGCCTTTTATAGGCACGGTGTTTGTAAGGTTGGAGATGTCAAACTTTATCCTGTTGAACAGGTGTGAGCCTTAATGTCTCTGACGTTTTTGTCCTCAATGAAGCAGAAATGTCAATTGCGATATCCTTAAGGATAGTTCACAATGGATGTTCTGTAAAAATTTGCAGGGTATCAGGGAACGGGCGTTTGCCCGTTTTTTTTTTGGGGGAAGACGGACGCGGTGGCCAAGACTTGAGATTGATTGTTTTTATACGTGGTTGGGCTGTTTTCGTTGCGGGAAAATGCGTTTGCAAGGCGTTGATCTTCAATGCCAAATGGCGGTGTCTTAAATAAGGGCAATTTATAAGGTATGGTTCTGAAAAAACAGCAGGAAAAACAATCTGTTGCCAGAAGGATTGAAGCGTTGCTGGATCCTTTGTGTACAGCGGAAAATTTTGAATTTGTCAGCGTGGAGCTTTTGTCTGACAGTGGTGATACCATTGTGAGAATATGCATTGACAAGTCCGGTGGTGTAAATATTGATGATTGTGCTCACATGAACCGGCAGATCGGGGATTTGATGGATGTGCATTTTGATGAAATGGGCGCCTATCGTCTTGAAGTCTCCTCCCCCGGGCCCAACAGAATTCTAAATAAAGCCGCTGATTATGATCGTTTTTCGGGAAATCGAATCAAGCTTGAGACCAGGGAACCTATCCAGGGCAGGCGGAAATTCACCGGCCTGCTCCAGGGGATCTGTGAAGAGGTTGTCACTATTTTGGTAGACCAAGAGACGGTGAAGATTCGATATGAACAGATCGGCAAGGCAAGACTGGCTGGTTCACACGGGGAGTCATAATGTTAATTACAGATATTAAGCGAGTCATAGATCAGGTTAGCCGGGAGAAGGGAATTAGCAGGGACGTGCTTGTTGTCACCCTGAAAGAAGCCATTGAATCCGCTGCCAGAAAAAAACTGGGCCCACGGATTGACGTTGAAGTCCATTACGATGAGAAGACAGGGGAACTTGATGTCTTTCAGTTTAAAGAGGTGGTTGAGGACGTTCAAGACCCGGAGGTTGAACTGACCTACGAAGAGGGACTTGAATATGATGCCGAGTGCGAGTTGGGTGACAGCCTGGGTATAAAGGTGGACACCTCCTCTTTTGGGCGTATTGCAGCCCAGTCGGCAAAACAGGTGATCATCCAGAAAATGAAAGAGGCTGAGAAAACTGCGGTGTATGAAAACTTCATCCAGAAAAAGGGTGAAATTATCAACGGCATTGTCCAGCGGGTGGACCGGGGTAATATCGTTGTTAATCTTGGCCAGGCCGAAGCCATTCTGACATCAAGGGAGCAGATTCCCCGGGAAACCTATCGACGGGGAGACCGCATCCGTGCCTATGTGCTGGATGTCCTTGAAGATGCCAGAGGATCCCAGATTATCTTATCCCGGACCCATCCTGAATTTTTGGTGAAGTTGTTTGCCACGGAAGTGCCGGAAATGGCCGAGGGCATTGTGAGCATTCGAGGGGCGGCCCGGGAGGCCGGTGTTCGTTCTAAAATTGCGGTAAGTTCCTCGGATTCCGATGTGGATCCCGTGGGCGCATGTGTGGGAATGAAGGGTAACCGGGTCCAGAGCATTGTCCAGGAGCTACGGGGGGAAAAGATTGATATTGTTCAATGGAACCCGGATGTGGCTAAATTTGTGTGCAACGCCCTGGCACCGGCTGAAATTGCCCGGGTGATTATTGATGAAGATAACAAGAACATGGAGATCATTGTTGTGGATGATTTCCTTTCCATTGCCATTGGAAAGAATGGTCAAAATGTTCGTCTGGCCTGCCGCCTCACCGGTTGGCATCTTGAAGTGATGAGTGAGGATGAATACAGTCGCAGCCTTAAAAAAGGATACGACTCGTTGATGGAAATCCCCCATGTCACCCTGGTCATGGCAGAGTCATTGTATAAAAATGGGTTTTGCTCATCTGCAGATGTTGCATCTGCTGAAAAAGAGAGTCTTTTGTCAATTGTTGAAATGACAGACGAGGATGTGGTGCTGTTGATTGAAAGTGCACAAAAGATTATTTCTGGAGATAAAGGTTCTTCCCCGGAAGCGCCTTTGGTGGATGACGATGAACAAGGGAGGACCCAGGAAGATGAAACACCTTCCCTGGCCTCTGATGCAGAAGATGATGCAGAAGATGATGCAGAAGATGACGCTGAAAGTGCTGCTAAAAATGCTGCTGAAGATGATGCAGATGGCGTGGAATAACTCAACTTTTCGGATTGACATAAACGGGGTCGGGTCAGGCTTGCACCATGGTGCTTTTTACGGATCAGTTTTTTGTTGTCGGTAAAAAGGATCATCGTACAAGCCTGACCCCGTGGACTCAACCAATTGAAGGTAAGTCCGGAAGTTGAGTGTGATAAGGCCTTATAAACAGAATAAAAAGAGAGAATATTTTGGGGGAACGGATGGCAAAAATCAGGGTATATGAGCTGGCCAA
>JASFYZ010000246.1:0-12749 GCA_045046665.1 Desulfobacterium sp. | reverse complement strand
GGTTTTCCTGCTTTCTGGGCCATTTTGAGTTTTGCCATCACCCCGGGGTCCCCAAATATGACGCCGGGGTAATTCATCATCTCTGCCAAGGCACAGGCGGATTTGTGTGAGAAAAGCGGTTCCAGGTCCGGGGCTTCCAAGGTCGCCCCCGAGGTTTCCATGGCAGTGGCTGGAACACAGGAGGACAGGGCAAACAGAATGTTCACGGGTTGATTCTCCGCTGCCTGCATCATATACGTGATGCCGTCAATGCCCAATACATTGGCAATTTCGTGGGGGTCGGCCACCACCGTTGTGGTGCCCCGGGGAATCACGGATCGGGCAAAGACCTCCGGTGTTACCATGGAACTTTCAATGTGTACGTGACTGTCTATGAAACCCGGAGCCATATATCGCCCCTTAAGATCCACTACCTCCTGGCTCTCATACTCACCAAACCCGCAGATGTGGCCATCTTTGACGGCCACGGACTCCTGGAGGATTTCTCCGGTGAAGACATTGATGATGTTGCCATTGATAAACAGGATATCAGCCATTTCTCTGCCTGCGGCAGCCGCAATTTTAGTTTCAATATCCATGATATAATCCATTCAACCCCTGTTGTTTTCTGCTTAATTTTTAGATAACCCCTGTTGCCTGTTGCCTGTTGCCTGTTGCCTGTTGCCTGTTGCCTGTTGCTTAACTTTTAGACAAAACCAAGCCGCTGTTTTTTATTGCCGGAGCTTATCAGATTTGGATGGAAACTTCAATTTAGGAGAACGGAGTCAGGCCTGACTCCTCCCCACTGCCCCCTCTCCACAATGTCGGCTCATAAGCAAAAAATATGCAAACTTGAAAAAAAAATGAAATTCAGCTATTATGAAGACCATAATTCGCGTTTAGTTCTCCATGTTCGGTTCAATCCGCCCCGTTTTTTTTAAGCCCATCCAGGGATGAGAAGTCATTCTATGGCTTGATGATTAAATTCTGTAGACCGGTTTTGCGAGAACGAAATCAGGCCGGTTTTATGGTAAATATCCGGGTTGGTAATGTAAATGTTTGGCCAGTGCCCCATATTCGCGTATTGGGGACTGTGTAGCATACTAAGGAATGGGCTCCAAATTATCTGACTGTAATTATGCCGTTTGTTGGGCAGTTATTATAAAGTAAATGAATTTTAGTCAGATAATTAAATTTTCATTCCTAATACTATGTGAGCAGGCCAAAATAGGTGAAGATGGGGTGCTGGCCGAATATTTACGTTTTATGGATTAAAAGCCATGGTAACTCAAAGAGTTAACTATAATATCCACTTGTTCCTTACCCGGTACATGTCAAAAGCAACTTGATCGTCGGATCACATTGTTTTTGTACCCACACTTTAAATGATTTTATAATAAAAAAGGAGTCTTTTATCCCCTGTCCAAAGGAGGTTCCAATGAATTCAGGCTATACTAATGAAAAGTACAAGGTATATACCCAGAAAAATTTTCGGTCCATTCCCCAGATTGATGTCATTGACCGGGAATATCTTGACAATATGTCCGCCGTTGCCGAGGTTTTTCCCTTTCGCGTCAACAATCATGTGATCAACGAACTTATTGATTGGGGAAAAGTCCCCCATGATCCCATATTTCAACTCACCTTTCCCCATCCAGACATGCTTTTACCTGAAGATCTCACCCGCATAAAGCGCCTTCAACGCGCCACGGAACAGCCCCTGGCCTTGAAACAAGAGGTGCATCGCATCCAGAAGACCCTCAATCCCCATCCAGCAGCCCAAGTGGAAAAGAACGTTCCCGTTGAAAATGGGCTGGAGGTCAAGGGCGTACAACATAAATACAATGAAACAGTGCTTTTCTTTCCCACCCAGGGTCAGACTTGTCATGCCTATTGTACCTATTGTTTTCGGTGGGTGCAGTTTGTGGGTATGGAGGATTTGAAATTTGCCTCTTCCAGTCCCCGGCATCTCACCGGCTATCTGTCCAGACACCCGGAGGTGAATGATATTCTTTTCACCGGGGGTGATCCCCTGTTCATGAGGACCCGGGCTCTGGAGCGCTATGTGGAGCCCCTCTTGACACGGGCTGACAACAATGTGACCAGCATTCGCATGGGAACCAAGTCTGTGGCCTACTGGCCCCATCGTTTTCTGGGGGATAAGGATGCAGAAGGCTTGTTAAGACTGTTTGAAAGAATTGTTCAATCCGGCATTCATCTCTCCATCATGGCTCATATTACACATCCCCGGGAACTTGAAAATCCCTTGGTCCAGGCGGCTGTCAGGCGAATTTTGGGCACGGGTGCCCAGATGCGATGCCAGGCCCCCCTGGTGCGTCACATCAATGATGACCCCCAGGTGTGGCGGGAGTTGTGGAAAAAAGAGGTGCAGTTAGGGATGATTCCCTACTATATGTTCATTGCCCGCAACACCGGTCCCAGGGCTTATTTCGAGGTCCCCCTGGCCCGTGCCCATGAAATTTTTACCCGGGCCTATGCCAATGTGTCAGGCCTGTGTCGCACGGTGAGAGGGCCTTCCATGTCTGCGGCACCGGGCAAGGTGGTGATTGACGGCACCCCGGAAATAAACGGAGAAAAGGTATTTGCCTTGAAATTTATCCAGGCCCGGGACACCCGGTGGGTCAACCGCCCATTTTATGCCCGGTTTGATGACACTGCCATGTGGCTGGACGACCTGAAACCTGCCTTTGGCCGGGAACATTTTTTCTTTCAGGAGGGATGATTCCCACCACCGGGGAAAAATTCCTGGCACTTCAGGCGGCATCCCCGGCTGCAATGTCCTTTGCAATGGCCAAAACATCATCCATCACCTGATCCACATTAAGGGTCGTCAGGTTCCGGTTTTCCATTAATACCTTGCCGTCAACAATGCTGGTAATGACATCGCTTCCCTTGGCCGCGTAAACCAGTTGGGAGTAAGGGTTGTACATGGGAACCATGTGGGGGGATCGGGTGTCCAGCACAATGATATCAGCTCGTTTTCCCGGCTCCAGTGAGCCAATAATCCCATCCAGTCCCAGGGCCTTTGCGCCGTTGATGGTGGCCATTTGCACGGCGGTTGTGGCATCCACAGCCTCCGGGTTCATGGAAAACACCTTGTGCAGCTTTGCGGCACTGTCCATCTCCAGGAACAGATCCAGGTCATTATTGCTGGCACAGCCGTCGGTGCCAAGGGCCACGCATATCCCTTCGGATAGGAACTCCGGCACCGGAGCCACCCCCGAGGCCAACTTCATGTTGCTTTCCGGGCAATGGACCACCTTGACATCAAATTGTCGATACAATGTCCGTTCTTCCGGGGTGAGGTGCACACTGTGGCAGGCCACCATATTGGGACCGAGCACCCCCAGATCGGCAAGGAATTTCACAGGTGTTTTCCCATACTTTTCTTCAATGAGTTTCACCTCGGTGCGGGTTTCAGCCACATGGATGACAAGGGGTACCTGTTGTGTGCGGGCCATGTCTGCTGCCTTTTTAAGCAGCTCCGGAGCGCAAGTATATGTGGAATGGGGCTCCACGGCTACGGTGATTAAAGGATGATCTTTCCATTTTTCCATCATGGTACTCACATACTCAAACCCCTTGTCCAGGGGGCCATAACAGGGGGATGGAAAGTCATAGAGAACCTCCCCCACCACGGCCCGCATGCCCACCTGTGCGGCGGCCTTTGCCACCTCTTTTTCAAAAAGATACATGTCACAAAAGCAGGTGGTGCCGGAAAGCAGCATCTCGGCACAGGCAAGCAGGGTACCCCGGTACACCATATCCGCTGTGATCCGGGATTCTGCCGGAAAAATATGATCATTGAGCCACTCCATCAGGGGCAGATCATCGGCCAGCCCCCGGAACAGGGTCATGGCCGCATGGGTATGACTGTTGATAAGACCAGGCATGATGATTCCCCCTTGGGCATCAATTTCCCGGGTTTGGGCATCATGCGAACAATCAGCCACATCCGTGCCAACGGACATGATGACCCCATCCCTTATCCGAACGGCCCCTTTTTCAATGATTTGCAGCTCAGCGTTCATGGTTAATATCATGCCGTTTTTTATTAACAGGTCCATTGGACGTTTCCTTTGTTTTTTTATGAAACAAAATCTTGTTTCCAAGGGAAATAGCAGGATATGGACTGCTTGTAAAGCACCAGACAAGCTTGATTCTAACCATTAAAGATTGGTTGCCATTCCGGTTGCCTATGAATTAATCTCCAACCAAATTGACTTTTGGATAGTTTGTGGATAAAATAGATAATTTTATTTAAAGGCCTTAAACCGTATCTTTTTTGTTTGGATGCTGGTGGGCCACAGAGTTGATTTTACAGGAGAAAAATATATATGGGGCGTTTTGATGACTTTGAGCTGCCCGTTGAAAAAATTCAGGCCTATCCCCTGGTTTTTGAAGCGCTGGTACCACCGGAATGCAGTATTTTTCAGGATGTGAGGCGGTATCAGAGTGTAACCTCCAGCCTGGATGTGAAAATCATTGATATCAACGGGAAAATTCCCCTGGAACAGGGAATGACACAGGTCCCCATGGCCAGTTTGTCCGCCAATGCACGAAAGGAGTTCATTGAATACCTGAAAGTGCGGGTGACAAGGGGGGATAACATTGGCTCCCGGTGGATTTTTTTCCGTTCTGAAGATAAAAAAATCATCACAGCCTATGGCGCCAACTTGGTGCACAAGGATTCCTTTCAGGGGCAGTCCCGGGCCATTGCCCTTCTCAACGAGCTTCAAAAAGGGGGACCCAAAACTGCCTTTTTGATTAAATTTGCTGTGATCCTGGGAGTATTGGCCCTTGTGTCTGTGGGGGGATATGTCCTGTATGATAAATTTTTCACCGGCCAATCCTTTGAACTCTCACTGGGAAGCAGTGAGCCGGACTCCATGGAAATGGTGTTTTACAATGAACTTTTCCCCGACGTGTATTCGTGGCTGGATTCAGATAAGCCGGATGAGAAAAAAATTGCAGAAACCTTTTTGAGTCCTGACTATGTCAAAGACCTTCTCTCCTGCATGAATCAGGAAGCCTACCAGGATACCTCGAATTCCGATGCCAATTTTAAAGGCACTCGATTGGCACTTTTTGTCTATTTTAATTACAACAAGGCCGTGACCAAGGCCCTGCGAAAATATGAAATGCAGCTGTCTGGAACAGAGATGAAGCGTCTTGCCAAGATTTATTCCTGCGCCGAGTCGGGCTATACCAGCAACATATTTTATTTCAAGGTGGGGGATCTCAATATCAAACATCCCCAAGTGAGCCAGTTTCTCAATGAAAATAGGATCGCCTACACAGATTATAAAAGGCTCAGGGATTCCCAAGAATTCTCCCAGATGCTCAAGGCCGATACCATTGATTTTAAAATGAAAAATTTCCTGGCCGATGTCTATACCTTTTCCCCCCTGAAAATAGAGGCCCCCCTGGACGACATTGACTGGTATCTCTTGGCCGGAAGAGACACCACAGGCAAGCTTTCCTTTGCGGCCTTTTTCAAGAGAGATGAGTCCACCCTGGTGCCCCGGCGCATTGCCTCGGCCCTCATGGGGGCAGGCGGCACAGACCAGACCTACACTTGGTATACCATTGATGATGACCAGCAGCGGGAATTGAAAATTTCCAATACTTCAGCCGTCTATTTCACGGATAAAATCGGGCAAGCCTTTAAACTGGCCCTGATTGCTGAAAAAATTGAAAAGATGAAACTGAGCCCCATTGAGTCAAACTTTCCCGTGGCAGTACACCGGGAATTACTCATGGAAGATTCCAAGGGAAAATATGGCATCCAGTGTTATGATCCTTTGACCTCCCTTGTCCTGTCCAACCTTATCAATAAATCATCCTTTGAAAAGAGCAGCCATGTTACCCTGAAGCGGGACCCCATCCAGGTCAATACCTCCCTTGTGCAACTGTCCAAGGACGACAGCTCCTCCACCCAGGCGGTGAATATCAGTCCGGGACGATCCGGGATTGTCAGCCTGTTTAAAAATGCGGATTATTTTCGGGGAAAGCTTGCAAATGGCCGGGTGGTGAAATTTGAGCAAGCCGATGTTAATCTTTTTAATCCCTTTTCATTCATGGTGTACAGTGACAGTATCACCTTTAGCTACAAGCATGAAATCAATGGAATGAAATTTGAAATTGATCAGAAAAAACTTGAAATCATCAAGTCCGTGGATGGCGGTTACCAGATCACCGAGCAGGATTGAGCTTTGGGGTGATCTACAATATTGATTCAAACCGTTGCCTTAACTGAGTTCTGTATTAAATTAAAAAGGTACGGTCATTGGGTTGTAAGTAAAATAGTAGACTAAGATATCTCGGATTCAACAGTTGTCAGGAGAGAATAAATCCCCATGCGTTTTAACGAAAGCCGCCTGGTGCGGCTAAAAGATAATATTCAAAGTATCATTGAAAAATTAAAAATTGTCCCTTCCCGTCAAAAAGAAAGAGCCTCTTCAGTGGTTACAACCTGCCGGGAGTGTCTGGACCATGTGCCAGCCACAGATACTCCGGTGTACGTCCACATCATGGGTACAGACAAATCCTTTAAAACCAGTTATCTTCTGGATCTGTTTGACCATGAAGCCCTGGGGAATCTTTTTTCAGTCAAGGCCCATAACACTTCGGAAAACACAGCCGTCCCCTGCCTGGTGGAGCCTTCTGATGCGGTGAATCGCATTGTCATCCGACAACTTGCCATCAGCACCGGGCAGATCATCCGGGATGATATCACCCCGGATCTTTTTGGCAAGCTCTACGACCTTTCCCAGGGGGCAGTGCCCGACGATTATTTGCTCCAGGTGCTGGTGCCCGCCGCACAAACACCCATGACCCTGCCAGTAATTGAGTACCCCGGGATCAAAGAGGGGGCCGATGCCATGGAAGCCCAACGGGTCCTGCACAAAACCTTTGAAAAAAATCTAATGGATAATCTCATCCGGTTCCCCGGTATTCTGGTGGCCTGTTTTCAACATAAAATTGCTATTCCCATGGGCCATCCCATGGATATTATTTTGAGAAAATACCGGGAGGTGCTGGACACCGGGCCTTTGGATCGTAAATTGCCCTTGGTGGTGTCCCTCCAGGGGGAGAGCGCCATTGCCGGATATTGTGGCAACACCCATGTGGAAAAGGACATTGCCACGGATTTCAAGAGCTACACCGCCTTTGATACCATGATCCAGCTGGTGAATCCCTGTAATGACCGTTATCCGGTGACCTTTGGTGCCCCAGGTCCCTATGTGGAGGGCTGGATTTCCGGGTTAAGCCGGTACAAAAACCTTGAAGAGATCCAGGAGAATATCACCCTGGATGGAGGGATTGCCTGGTCCCGAATACTTCTTGAATCCATCTGTAAGGGGGAGACCATAAGAGAAGCCCTGGACATTATTTTTCTGATGCCCTGGATAACCCAGGCGGAAAATTGCATCACCGATGCCATGGCCGCACTCAATGAAATCGAAACCTACGATGAGGTGGCTGAGGTGAAAGAAAAAATGCGCCAGATCATTGTCCAGGGGCGGTATCACTCCATCAGAACCTATTTTAATAATGAAATAGCCATACAGGCAGATGGTGTTGTGGACAACCACGATCGATTCTGGAGTTCTGTTTTTGCCCAGTATCTCATGCAGTTTTTTGACGACGACGGGATGTGCCAGCGGGTGTCAGAAAAACTGTGGCAAAACATAAAACAACGGCTGGACGGTGGAAACAAGGGCTTTCTGGGCACCCGGGAGGAAGATCTGCCCTATATTATAATGAACAGTGCTGAATTGTATGTGCCCAATGCCCTGATTCGGGGAGATATTGCGGTCATGGGAAGAGCACTGGAGGACGAATAATGCTGTTTGATTTTTTTAAGCGAAAGAAAAAAAAGGTAGATGACTTTCACCTGGAGTTGGCAGATGATAACCGGCTCTATTATGAAACCATTGCCGGAAGAACCTCAAGGGACCCTAATAACAGAGAAGAGTATATCCTTTTTGTGGATTTTGGCTCCTACCGCACCTCTGTGCTGTGCTGGCCTTGTAGTTTTGGGCGGGATAAGATCACTGATACCTGGAAGTATGTGGTGCATTACGAAAACAGCAAGGGCACCGAAGGGGGCTTTCCCTCTGCGTTTATCAATCCTCCTTCGGGTGATGAGCGCGATTTTGCTTTTGTGGATAATTTTGATGAGATCAATGTCTCCAACAGCCAGATTGTCAAAAGTGCAAAATCGGTGTTTGCCAGCAAGTTTGCCGCCTACAAGGGCAATGTCCCCCAGTTCAGAATCTATATAAAAAAGGTACTGGAGGAGAGTTTTAAATATATCACGGCCCCCAAGGAAGGGCGTCCCTGGAACGGCCCTGCGGTGCCCGTGATCACTGAGATCCGGGTGACGGTTCCCGATCTTTTCATTGAAAATTTAAGAAATGGATACCGGGAGAGCATCTATTCGGTGTGTATGGAATTTGCCGGTCACAATAAGTGGAAATCCCTGCTTCCCCCCAACCTGAGAAGTCTTAAAAAAACTTTTGTGAATATATCCGCCGATGAAAGCGGAGCCTGTGAGCTCTATTTTCTCAATCTTATCAAGCTCATGCCCTTTTGGGATCTGTCCAGTGAAAAGGATCGGTTGCCGGATTTAAAGGAGGTTGAGTTTCTTTTTTCCCAGAAGAAAAACACCCTTCATGAAAAGAAAAAAGGCCTCACCTTTGTGGTGTGTCATGTGGATATTGGCGGGTTGACCACCGATGCCAGTATCCTGCTCATGCGCTCCTTTGAAGACCCGGATCTGGGGATTACCACCACCCTGAAGCGAAAAGAGTCCTTTTCCGAAAAAAAGGCCGGGGAATACTTTAACGAGCTGTTTAAGGAAAGCCGGCTACCGGATGACGAAGAAAAATGGTGGGATTCCGACACCTTTATTGAAAAGGAGTTTTCCCGGTTTCTGGAACTGCTCTTTGGTAAGCAGTATGCCCTGCTCCAGGAGTGGCGCAGGGAGCAATGCCTGGATGGGATATACTTTCTGATTTCCGGACGGCCCACCAAGGCCACCAAGGTGCGGGAGATCATTTCCAGGTTTATATTGCGCGAATTTAATAAGGAAGAGCTGCTGCTCCTGCCAGAGCATTGTCTGTTCATGGCCGACTATTACCATGTGGGCAAAAACCAGGAGGGGGAGCGCTACGCAAAGAAAATTGATAACTTTGAAAAGCTCATCACCATCCTTGGTAATGTTTACACCCTGTATGACGGCTATGAAATTGACTTTGATGAGCACCGGTATTACATCGCCCTGGACGTGGATACCCGCTACACCAACCGCATGGAGATATTGCCGGGGAAACAATATAATATGGAAGATTTTGAGAACTATCAAAAGGCTGCCCAGCGTAACAATGTGCTGCATCTGGCCTTTACCCGCATCTCCTCCGGGGAAAATGCCACCCGGTTTCTCACGGTGAAAAAAATCGCAAGGCAGACCGCCTATCCTACCATCAAGATTGCCGATAAGCATGAATTTGATGACCAGGCCTGGATTACCCCTTCTTTGATTATTACGAATCTGGATCAGAATGACCAGGCCTTTGATCTGGCCTGGGCTTCCCATGTGTAATCTTGGGGATTGCAGCCATTCTAATTGGCTGTCTGAGGGTGTTCATGGGGTATCGGGGCCACATGCTTGGTGTTAACCTGTAAAGCCTATTCCATTCTTGAGGCTACTGGTTGTATTAGATTTTGATTGATTTCGTCCGACCATGTTGAAAACTTATGGCCGGGCGATTTTTGTTTTGGCAATACGCGCCAAGGAAGCAGCAGGCATCGAATATACAAAACGTCCAGGCAAGGAGAACAATCAAATCTGATTGCAGAATCTGCCAACGTTTGTTATTAACCACTTTTTTGTTTAATAGATCCATACAAAAACTTAACGCCGCCCGGAGCCATCCGGAAATAAAATAAAAATTGTAGACACCATAAAAAATGAGAAAATATATCGGATGGATCATCCTTGGCACCCTTGTCTTGTATCTTGCGAGCATTCCTGTACCCGTTGTGCTGGCGGTGCCCACGTTGTTTTCCTGGCTTGTGCCGCTTCTGATGTGGACCACCCTTGGGAAGAGCGCCCGCAATCAGACCTTAACGCTCATGGCAATGGGTTCCATGCTTTTAATTTTTGCGGCCTACCGGGGTGTTTTTTCCGAGTGGCAACAAATTTTTGCCCCCAATCTGCCACTGCTTGCCATGTTTGTTGCGGTCTCTTTTCTTGGCCTGACAAATACAGGTATGGAAGACAATACCCTGCCCAAGGGGAAAAAAGCGGTCATCATAACGGCCTTTGGTACCCATCTGCTCGCCGCTGTCATTAATCTGTCTGTGCTGTTTGTTTTTGGAGATAGACTCCAGAAGAACGGTACTTTAACCCGGACCCAACTGATTATTCTGGCCCGCTCATTTTGTGCTGCGGCATGGTGGTCGCCCTTTTTTGTGGCCACCGGGGTTGCGCTGACCTATGCGCCGGGAATGCTGTGGCAGGAAACGCTGATCCCCGGTCTCATTATGAGTGTCATTGCCATTGGTTACTCAATTGTTGAAGTGTGCTGTTTCAGAAAAGAAGAATTTTCCGGTTATCCCATTAAGGTGGAAAGCTTGACAGTCCCGGCGTTCTTTGCGGTGGCAGTGATTTGTGCCCATTATTTCCGGCCGGATATCAGTATTATGAATCTCATCAGTCTGCTTTCCCCGGTGGGCGCACTGGTTTTTATGAAATCAAGACCCAGGCTGACAACGCTGGGCAGTTTTATAAACACCCGGCTGACATCCGTGAGTAGTCAGTTTGCCCTGTTCCTTGCCGCCGGGGTTTTTTCCACCGGTATTAAAGCCATTACCCATGTGTACCCCGCAGTGTTTACCTTGGAAGGCGCAACCTTTACCGCCGCCATGTTTTCTGTGCTTCTGGGGGGGATGATCCTCCTATGCATCATGGGGGTGCACCCCATTGTCAGCATATCTGTGGTGAGTCCCTTATTGATACCCCTTCATCCGGGCAATTCCCAGCTGGGGTTTTTATTTCTCAGTAGCTGGGCCATATCAACGGGCAGTAGTCCCTTATCAGGGGTTGGGTTGGCTTTGGTGAGCCGATACCAGGCATCGGCCCGGGGAATCATCCAGAACAACTGGCATTATGCTGTTGTGATGTGGGCCATTGCTTCCATGGTGAACGTTCTTTTCTTTGGTGCGCCATAATCTGGTTTTTTTAGCCTTGACATATATTGAAGCCGATGCAAATGATGTAAATATTCGGACAGCACCCCATCTTCGCCTATTTTGGCCTGTTTACATAGCATTAGTATGCTGCGCAGTCCCAAATAAACGAATATGGGGCACTGGCCAAATATTTACACTACAACCCCGAATATTTACCAAATGATAGTGGGAATATCTTTATATCTTTAATCTTAGGAGAATCTATGAAGCCTGACAAAATAATGGATGGAATTTCAAAGGAGATAATGACATCTTTAAAACAAATGGGAAAGACAACCACAACAGACGAAAGATTAAAGCACAGCAAAATTATCAAAAATCTATGTGACTCACTTGATGTGTTCTTTGGTTTCATGAACGAAATATCATCATATGATTATGACGATGAGGAGGAGGATGGCGACACTCCATTCGATCTCATGGACACCGGGCCGATCCAGTAATCAAGGGGACAGGAACGCCATCCAAGGCAGCCCTGTGGTCAAGAATGGGGGGGGCTTTGGTGTTAGCTTTTTGTCACCGCAGCGTTTCATCAATCATTCGCGCACCGGGTATGGGTGGGTCCTGGGGGATACCGGCAAATGCCTGGGCCAGAGAGAGCCATTTGCCGGCATGCTCGCCCTGCCATTTTAATCGGGTATCTGCCAGGTTACGCCTTTGAGTCACTACCAGGCAAAAATCCTGGGCACTGCCCCAGACCCGGTTCTTTGCTTCGGGTTTCCCCCATACCCATTGTTCCCCATCCGGGGCGGACAGTTCCACCCGGGGGATAATTGAGGGGACGGTGACGCCTCTGACCTTGAAGCTCCATCCAAATGTGTTCACACCGATGTGTGCCACGTGGTGCAGCCTTTGGGTATTTTTTCTTTTTTTTCTGAGTGTATCGAAAATATCCTGGGAATGTGCCCAGGTTTCCATTAAACGTGCAGTGACAAAAGATCGGGCGCCCATATCCGGCCCATACCATGGCACTCTGTCCCCGGGCATCATGGTGCGAAGGTGCTGAAGCAGACGGGTACGGCTCCTGCACCAATATAACAGCAAATCATCTGGCGTTTTGGGCTCCAGCATCTGGTTAAACTGTTTTGGCCAAGGATCCGATGAAACTACAACTTCCATTACTTTTCTGGAACGTTTTTTGAATCGAACCGGATCTTCAACGGCCAGCAGCGCCTCCTGGTCAAAGAAAGCGATATGGGCCACTTCATCAAAGATCGTCCACTTAAAAAAAGGGGTCTTAAGATGCCACGTTATCTCATCCAACCCGGCGACCAGGCCGTCTAATTCCTGGTACTCTTCGTCAAGATCTGAACATATTTTTTTCATTTGGAATCCCCTCTCTCCCTACCTGATTTTATTAGAAAATAAAACTTCCGGGTAACCTCAGCAGAGCCCGCCCGAGGGGCAATAGGAACCGGCCAATTGGGCCGTCTACGGTTCCGGGCCGGGCCCATTGCCCGTCGGGGGGGCGGCATGATAGCATTTTC
>JASFYZ010000245.1:0-8997 GCA_045046665.1 Desulfobacterium sp. | reverse complement strand
GCGACCCGGAACTGTTAGACAGCCCAATTGGTCTGTTCCATTACCCCTCCCCGGGGGCTCTGCTGAGGTAACCTTGGAGGCTACCTTTTCATATAAAATCCGGCAAGAAAATTCCTGGGTCCTTTAGTTCAGAGTTTGTTGACTATGATCTGGACTACAAACCCTGTTTCGGCCTTGCTCTTTGGCATTGTACAGGCAAGAGTCCGATTTCCCAATCAACTCTTTGGGATCATTTCCTTTTTGGGGAACAATACAGGCAAGGCCAATGCTCACCGTTACCAGATCCGATACATCGGACATCTCATGGGGTATGCCCAATCGTTTGATATTATGCTGCATTCTTGCTGCCACTTCCATTGCTCCGTCCAACCCGATGTGGGTCATCACAGCAACAAACTCTTCCCCGCCATACCGGGCAATAAAATCCCCGGGCCGAAAAAGAGCATCTTTCAGGGCATGGGCCACCTTTTTCAGGCAATCATCCCCGGACTGATGGCCATAGGTGTCATTGTATAATTTAAAGTAATCAATATCAATCATGGCAATGGAAATGGGAAAATGATCCCGCATGACCCGGCGCCACTCCTTGGCAAGAATCGTGTCAAAATATCTGCGATTTGAAATACCAGTAAGGCCGTCAAGGTATGAAAGCTGCTCCAGCTCCTTGTTTTTTTCTTCGAGTTCTGCCATCAGTCTTTGTTTTTCCAGGGCCAGCTGGTGATGATCCCAGGCATGGTCAATGGCCTGGACAAAGGTGTCCTCAATGTTTTCATCTTTTATAAGATAGGCATTGGCTCCCCCGTAGATGGCCCTTACCGCCGTTTTAATTTCAAGATTACTGGTCAGGACAATGATGGGAACCTCCTGTTTTCCATCCCTTAATTGCTGAATAAATTCCAGCCCATCCATTTGTGGCATGTTCATATCCGTGATAATGAGATCCACATCATTATTTTCATAAAATATCTTTAACCCTTCCAGACCATTTCCAGCCATTTTAACCCGATAGCCTTTATCCGAAAGGATCTGTTCCAGCATAGCCCGGGCAAAAGGATCATCCTCCACTAGCAGAATGGTTAAATCTTGGGTAGACATACTACATCCCTTCTTTGGTAATAAATTTCAAAGATTATTTCATATTCCCAATAAGTTTTCGATGGTTTCCAACAGGTTGTTCTTATCAAAGTCGCCCTTGACAATGTAGGCGTTGGCACCGGATGTAATTCCTTTTTTCATATCCGCCGGGCTGTCCCGGGCCGTGACAATAATAATGGGGGTATGGGCATGCATATCAATGGATCGAAGTTTTTTTGTCAGGGCAAACCCATCCAGGTTCGGCATATCCACATCTGAAACAATGAGATCATAGGCAAAGTCAGAAGCTTTTTTAAATCCATCTACCCCATCCGTTGCCAGGGTGACCTCATAGCCATGGGATTCCAGAATTGATTTCTCAATCTCCCGGGTGGTGATGGAATCATCCACCACCAGGATACGGGGGGGGGGGATTTCATTAGTAGGAGTCTTCTGGAAAGCAGGGGTATCCGTTTTCTGGAATTTCTTGGCCTGTTCAACCATATGCAGCATGTGCAGCACCAGAATAATCCCATGGGTATCGGAAAGAATAGCCCCGGTGACCAGATCCATCCCCTGCATGTGAGGCGGAAAGGGTTTTACCACCTGTTCTTCTTCGCTGAGTAGACTATCAATGATCATTCCCAGACGATCCTCTCCCTGGCCTGAAATAAGAATCAACAATGATGTTTCATCTTCAATATCAATGGCATCTGGCAAGGCGGTATGCCCCAGCACATCTCCCATGGAAACTACGGGTACAAGTTCCCCCCTCAGCCGCAGCACCGCTTTATCCTGGGCATTGAAAATTTCATTCCCCGGAATATTCACGATTTCAGTCACATGGCTGGCGGGAATGGCATAGCACATGGAATTCAAAGTCACAAGAAACACATGGATAATGGCAATGGTTTCCGGTAACAAAATGTAAAAGGTGGTTCCTTGACCCGGGAGGGTGTCTATCGTGATGACGCCGTTGAGTGTATTTTCAATATTCTCACGGACCACGTCCATGCCCACCCCCCGACCGGAAATGTCGGTGATGATGTCCGCCGTACTCAGTCCGGGATTAAAAATAAGCTGGGCCATCTGGGAAGGGGTCATCTCTTTAAGAACCAATTGGGTCACAAGCCCCCGGGACAAGGCCTTCTGGGCCACCTTATCCATGGGAATTCCCCCTCCGTCATCGGCAATGCTGATGTGAACCCGTCCCCCGTCAATGCCTGCGGCAATTTGGATGGTGCCATGGGCGGGTTTACCGGCCTTCAGTCGGACCTCTTTTGCCTCCATTCCATGGTCAATACAGTTTCGAACCATGTGAAGAAGGGGATCTTTGAGATGTTCTGTCATCTTCTTGTCCATCTCTGTATCACCACCGGTGATTTCAAGAAAGACCGTTTTTTCCGAATCACGGCACAGATCCCGAACCACCATGTGAAGCCCATCAAAAACGGTGGATAAAGGTACCATACGAAGATCCAGGGAGCGCTCCTGCATTTGGGTCATCAGGGGTTGGAACTGCCCCAGGTACTCATGAATTTCCAGGTTTAACTGTTTTGTTTTGCCATGGAGTGAATCAAAGAATGCATCAAGGGAATTGGCCTGGGAATGGTCATAATTTAGCGCTTGTTTTTTTTGCTCCACAGCGGATTGAAAATCATCCAGTTCCAGAAAAAGCGCATGGATGTGCCGGGCATGGGTTTCGACTTTTTTGTGGGTGGAGACCACTTCTCCCATGAGATTAATCAGGGCATCCAGCTTGTTCACATCCACGCGGATGGTTTCTTCCATTTTTCCCGGTATTTTATCAGAGGTCTCAACTTTTTTTAAAACAAGTTGAGAAGATTCGGTAAAATTTGTTAGCAAACCTGTCTCTGCTGAGATTTCCGGTTCTGGAGAAGGTTCCACTTCCTGGCAGGTTGGGGACCCAGGGGAAATAACGGGTGCATCCATCGGCTCATCTATCTCTATTTTATCCGGCGCCCTGGACCTGTCAGCGTCCATTAACTCCATTTTTTGTCCCGGGGGAATTTGTTTTTCCCCTACCTCCTGCTCTTCCAAGTCACCTTGGGCCGCCTGTTTAAGCAGAGTGATGATTGCTTTGGGAGCTTCTTTTTCTTCCCCCTGGGAGAGAGATTCCATCATTTTTGACAGGGTATCCATTCCCTCAAACAACACAGTGGAAATGGCATTGGAATAGGCGATCTTTTCCTTTCTCAAGCCATCCAGGACATCCTCCAGCACATGGGCCATGTCACTGATATGGATTAACTTCATCATTCTGGATGACCCCTTTATGGTGTGGGCTGCCCGGAACACCGCATCCACCAGGGATATATCCGATGGCGTCTCAACCAGGGCAACCAAGCCCTGGTTCATGGCACGCAGATGGTCATTGGCATCTTCTATGAAACGGGGAATAAACTTGGATCTGTCAAACGCCATGGGGGATTCCAGTGATTAAGTGATTAAGTGATTAAGTGATTAAGTGGTTAACAATGCGTGCTGTTGACACAGGTGAAGAATCTGTTCCCTGGAAAAAGAAAAGGGGAAATAATCAAGGCCATGATGGGCATTACGTTCCTTTTCCAAAAGCCTGACCACCACGGTTGCCTGGCGGAAGGCTTCTTTTTTCCTCTCCAGGGTCTGATACGCCTGAAACATTAAAAAATAAGCCAGCCAGTTATCAGGCTGAATATAGGTGGTTTCACGGAATCTGTTCAGGCTTTCCATGGGTTGATTTTCCATGCTGGCAATCATTCCCAGAAGCAGATATGCCGGGGAGCAGACCACATTTTTTTTAATTATATGCTGGCACAGAACTTTGGCCCTTTCAATATCACCCTGTTGTATGAGCATCCCTGCCCGTAAAATGGAAATCTTTTCCATGATATCATTGTTGGTTTCCAAAATCGGTTCAAGCAGGTCTTGGGCAGCATCAAATTTTTTATGCTGGGCTAACCCCAGGGCTTTTTCATAGATAGCCTGGGGGTTTTCCAAGGATATCTCGGCCCCTTTTTTGGGGGGTAAGCGATGATGTTGCTTGGAAACAGCCCTTGCTGCACTGGGTATCCCGGGGGGTATTCCAGACAGCCCATGGGCATGGAATTTATCTGATTTTTTCTGATAAACAAAGCAGTCATCCATCTCCACCAGACAAAGCGTTCCCGTATCATGGGAAAGGGTTTCAGCGGACCCCACCACAAGGTATCCCCCGGGTGTTAGAACTCTTTCCAGATGCGAAAACACCTTCATCCGGGTGGCCTTATCAAAATAGATGGAGACGTTACGATAAAAAATAATATCCACGGTGTGGAGCACTTCAGGCAGCAACCCCTTCACCAGGTTCACAGGATAATAATCTATTTTTCTAAGGATATCAGGCCTTATGGCATATTGCCCCTTGGAAATGGTCTTAAAATATTGTGACCGCAATAAAGGGGTCAGTTGTCTAAGTTTCCATTTCCCATAAACACCGGTGCGGGCCAGGGAAAGGGCTGTGTTATCAATGTCCACGCCCAGAATCCGAACCTTGGACAGAAATGCCGTACCATGGGCCTGTTCCACGGCCATGGCGATGGAGCAGGGCTCTTCCCCAGTGGAACAGCCAGCGCTGAGAATAGAAAGCCCCTCTGTCTTGTTTTTACCTGCCAGCTCCGGAATCAGGCGATGGCATAAAAGATCCAGATACGCCGGTTCCCGAAAAAAATAACTCTCATTGATGGTCAGTTGATCCACAAGGGCATCAAAAAGGGCCTGGGTGGCGCGGATATCGTTGTAATAGCGCGTCATGCCATCCACGCCCAGAGATGCCATGTGCTGGGAAATTTCATCCTTTAAAACCATGGACCGATGGGCATCAAAGGTGAGACCGGTTCGCTGGTGAATCATTTTTTCAATGGCAAAAAAGGGCATTATGATTCCCGAATCAACCCGTTGAGGTATCTGCCAATGTCGTTTAAGGATATCTCCTCATCAATGCAACCCCTTTCCAGGGCTGCCTTTGGCATACCATACACCACACAGGAGGCTTCATCCTGTCCAATGGTTCTCCCCCCTGCTCGCTTGACAGCCTGGGCACCCCTTGTACCGTCATTGCCCATGCCTGTCAACACAATGGCCACACAAGAAGCACCATAGGTTCTGGCAACGGACTCAAACAATTTGTCACAGGAGGGGGTATAAATATCGCCGGATACAAAGGGAGAAATCTCAATCATACCGCTGGATGTGATTTCCATATTTCCATTGGCAGGGGAAAGATAGATGCTTCCTGCTTTGACCTTCTCCCCGGACACCCCTATCTTCACTTCAGCGTGGGATGTCTCTCTGTTCAACCATTTCATCAGGCCATCATCAAACCCTTCGGCAATGTGCTGGGATACCACCACCGGCACATCCAGGGGATGGGTAAGCCCGGCAAAAAGCCCGATCAAGGCACTGGGGCCCCCTGTGGAGCTGGCAATGGCAATGATTTTCGGGAAGGTTCCCACCGATGGAGAGCCGGTTTTCTTAGCCCTGACTTCCTTTACAGCCGTACCGCTTCGAATATGACGGACCACCTTTACCTTGGAGAGCAGTTTTATTCTCCGGGCAAAAGAGTCACTGTTAAAGCTATCCATACTGGGTTTGGGCAGCAGTTCCAGTGCCCCCCGGGAGATGGCATCATATGCGGTTCGTGCATCGTCAAGAGAGGTGAACACCAGAATGGGCAGCGCATCCTCTCCCCCCATGATTTGCTCAATGGCTTCAAGACCGTTCATTTCAGGCATTTCAATATCCATAGTGACAATATCCGGCTTAAGAGCAGAAATTTTTTCCAGGGCATCCACCCCGTTAACGGCCTCTCCCACCACTTCAATATCTGGATCTAATTTTAAAAGATCTTTAAGGACCGCCCGGACAAAGGTGCTGTCGTCCACTATTACTACCCGTACAGGTGCCATGATGATTTTTATTCCTTTCGTCTTGTACGCTCATCGATCTCATTCAGAAATAATTTTACATTTTGGCAGCCGATTCATCCTGTCCGACCACTCAACTTCCAGAATTAATAGCTTATTTTTAAATGACATTTTATCTGTTTGAGTCTCCTTCTCACCACAGGCTCAAGTTGATAATGGATCAAAATTAAAACCAACTCCTCAAATTTTAAACCCTTTGATAAGGGATTGCAACTGGGCTGCCAGTTGATTTAATATCTCACCGTTTTCACCGATTTGGGTGATGGCCTGGGTGGTCTGTCTTCCACTGTCATCAATCTCTTTAAGGGCCTGTACCACTTGATCACTGGCTGTTTTCTGCTGCTGGGTGGAAAGGGTGATCTGCTGGGCCGCATCCCGGGTATTCTGGGATTTTCCCACAATATTGGCAAGGGTATCCCGGGTGTGAGAGGTAAAACTTAAGCCCTCATTAATGCAACTGGTATTTTTTTCCGAGGCCAGCATCATGTGATCCACGGCATCTTGGATTTCGGTGATCCGTTTTTCCGTCTCTCTGGTGGATGCTTCCACATTTTCGGCCAACCGCCTGATCTCCACCGCCACAACCCCGAACCGTTTTCCTGCTTCACCAGCGCTGGAGGCTTCCAGGGCCGCATTAAAGGCAATGAGCTTTGTCTGATCGGCAATGTTATTAATAATTCCCATAATCTTTGAAATTTCACGGGTCTTATTGCCCAATTCGTGGACGCCCTTCACCGTCAGGGTGTTGTCGGTGTAAATCTCCTCCATTTTATCGGTGACCAGAGAAACGGATTTTTCCCCTTCATTGGCATGCTCAAGGGCCTCTTCGGCAATGGTAAGGACCCGGTTTGCATGCTCTGCTATCTGCCGGGAGGAGGCCGAGAACTCAGCCATGGTGGAGGTGATTTCCGTCACCGATGCCGACTGTTCCGAGGCACTTGCCACTTGGTTCTGAAGCGCGGCATTTATCTCCTGGCTGTTGTCAGTGAGACGGGTCACCACCTCGATTATTTTACCCACCATCCCCTTGACCGCCTGGACCATGAAATTAATGGTTTCCGACAGATGGCCCATTTCATCCGTTGTGGTCACCTCAATCTCATCCCTTAAATCCCCTGTGGAGAGTTTTTTGGAAATAGTTATGACCCTGGCCACAGGTTGTAATACGGTTCGGGATAAAAGCACTGTACTGATTCCCCCCATGACAATCAAAATTAAAAATAACATCACCACCTGGAAGACAATAATATTACGAACCAGGCCATATTCATGGGTGATATCTGTTTCCAGCATCATCACACCGATCTGGTTTGATTTATAATCTTTTATGGGAAATGCAGCCATGGCTTTTTTCCCATCCAGATGCGTAGTAAAACCCGCCCGTCCCTGGTCAAGAAGAGAAAGAGCAGCCCCTTTGAGGGAACTGTCTGCCTTTTGCCCCATAACCTGGATATACCGATCGGCCACAATGGGATATTTGTCGCCATCCTGGAGCCGATGAGTAATGGAGAGAAATGTCTTATTCATATAAAGCCGAACCAGATAGTGAGCATCAGAAAACAAGGTTTTTACCAGGGGAGCAAAATCAAATAAAACCTCCACCGAGCCAAGGGTTTTCCCCCTTGTATCCACAATGGGAGACAGGCCCCTGATCACAAAGCCTCCTCGACCCAGTTCAATCCCCTTCACCGGTTTACCGGTGGTATTGACATCCAGAACCGTATGCCTGAAATCAGAAATATCATCGGATCGGTCTTCCCATTTTCCATTGAGCTTAATCTGCTTTTCTCGCCACATGCGAACCAGGCTGCGCCCATTGGGCAAGTGAAAATGAAGTTTCATTTTACCACTGCCTGTAAGGGCTTCGTATCCGTCCATGGCATTTTTCAGCTCATGTCTCAACAGTTGCCGGGCCTCTTGGGCATGGGGGTCCAGGGGATCATTGATATCCCCTGAATGGGCCAGCTCAAAGGCCTGTATCACCTGGGGTAACCGGGAAAAAAGTGATGATTTCTCCAATACCTGCTGGGCTGTGAAGTCCACGCTTCTTAACAAAACTGCCATGGAATTTTCCATGGGCTGGAAAATCATCTCTGTTTTGAGCTTATTTAACTGATTCACGGTCACCAGCGATCCCAGGGTGAACATGATAATCATTATAATAAACGGGAGGATGGTATTTTTCTGTTTTAAATTCATAGTTTCACCTAAACTCAAATTGTGAAGTGAGGCAGCCTTCATGGTTACACCGTCACCACTTTCCAATTAATTTTTAATGCTGTGTAGCATAGTGTAAGGATTAATCTACTTCAAGAGAAATTTTCACAAGAAAAATTTATACTCAAGAATCCAGTCGTTTTAAAAATATCCGGTAGCCCTATATTCTATTAGCATTTGTGCTATTGTCCATGCCGAGCCCAAGATAACCGCAAAACGTAACACAAAAAAAATGGTTTGGCTGCAAAATTCCTTTTTGATCCAAAAAAGATAAAAAAAAAGCTTTTTTAAAAAAAATACGCATGGTATTGGGTATAAAAAATTTATCTTGAACATCAAGTTTAAGTATTTATATCCCAAGTCATTGGCCGTAAGTTTAAATTTATGGTATTGACCAGTCGGAGATATGTGTAATAGAGTACTTACCAACCACAAAAAAAATCAACAAGCTGTTTTAACCCCAAAATATGGAGGAAAAATGAAAGGATTGATTGCCGTAATTTTGACACTATCAATTTTGTTTGCAGGAACACCAGTTATTATGGCTGCTGATGATACCCAAACAAAACAAACCGCTACGACTAACAACGATGTTGATCCTGCAGCCATAGTAATTGGTGCCTCTGGTGATGATGCGACAAAAGCTGGAATGAGTAACAGAAAAATGGTAGCCATTGGGGCTGTAGGTCTGGCCTTAGTGGGAGTTATCGCCGCTGCAGCGGGAGGAGGAGGAGGGGGGGGG
>JASFYZ010000244.1:0-6514 GCA_045046665.1 Desulfobacterium sp. | reverse complement strand
ATATCAATGATATATATCCATGGAATGCTGAAAAACATATGTGCGGGTACTTATGACTGACGAGTTGAGCATTAAATATATGCAAAGCGGTTCTTGAAGAGATAATGTGATTGTTAATCATATGGTGCTGTGTTAACTTCAAGCATTAACAAGTTAACACTTTGGAGGCTAACAGTGGATATTGGCAAATACTGGCAGACCATTATTGAGTCGGTCCAGGATGGTGTGATTATCGTGGACCCTGGCGGTAATATCGTGGCTGCCAACACAACAGCGCTTTTAATGACGGGCTATAAAAAAGAGGAAGTCACGGGTAAATCCTGCCGTATTTTAAACTGTACGGGGTGTAAAATCGTGGGTAAGGGTGCGGGTAAAGAGTGGTGCGGGCTATTTTCCCGGGGCTTGATTTGGGATAAAAAATGTTCCATCACCCACAAGAATCATCGCTCGGTACAGATTCTTAAAAGCGCAACGGTTTTCTATGATGATAACGGGGAAATTGTGGGGGCCGTGGAAACCCTGAAGGATGTTTCAGACAATGTTAAATTTGAGAATGAATTGATATCTCTTAAAAAAACATATCTTCTGGATGATGGTTTCCATGGCATTGTGGGCAAAAGTCCAGTGATGCAATCATTCTTTGAACTCATTGAAAACGTGGCCCTCACAGAAACGCCGGTGATGATACTTGGCGACAGCGGTACCGGTAAAGAGCTTGTGGCCCGGGCGTTGCATGAAACTGGTTCGAGAAAAGACAAACCTTTTATTAAGGTAAACTGTGCCTCCCTCAACGAAAGTCTTCTGGAAAGCGAATTGTTCGGCCATGTAAGAGGGGCCTATACCGGTGCCAACCGCAACCGTATTGGGCGGTTTGAGGCGGCCCATGGCGGCTCCATATTTCTTGATGAGATTGGGGATATTCCCATGTCCACCCAGGTGAAATTATTGCGGGTCCTGGAAGAAAAGAAGATTGAAAAGGTGGGGGATAATATCTCCATTGACGTGGATGTGCGCATTATCACGGCCACCAACCGGAATCTGGAGCAGCTGATCCAGGAGAAAGCCTTTAGGGAAGATCTTTTCTTTCGCATCAATGTTTTTCCCATCCGTTGCCCCTCCCTTGTCCGCCGTCTGGATGATATTCCCCTCATTGCTCAGCATTTTGTCAATGTTAACGCACGAAAGACAAAAAAGAATATTCTGGGGTTTACACCCGAAGCCATGCGGTTGATGATGGCCTATAACTGGCCAGGAAATGTCCGGGAATTACGAAATGCCGTGGAATATGCATTTGTGCTTTGTAATGGCAGCAGTGTTGGCCCGGAACATCTTCCAGAGCGGGTGAATGCCTGCACTGATCCCACCAATAAAACAAGCCGGGAATGCATGGAGATATCCATGAATTCCCAGGTGGATAAGTTCGTGGAACAGAAAAATCAACTTATTCATGCCCTGAAAACGGCCAATGGCAATCAGTCCAGGGCCGCCCTGACCATTGGTGTCAGCCGGGTTACCATATGGAAGCGAATCAAAAAATATGGAATTGACCTTCAACAGGATCTGGATTGATGACCCATTCTTGCAATTTGTTAATTGTTTATTAACTGTTGGTGGGTATTTATTACCCCTTTTAAAGGAGGCTGAAAACCAATGACCCATCATAAAAAATACCAAAAAATGGCTCCCTACAGGATCTGGGGTGAAAATCTTGATGCTGGCGCGGTCCAACAGATGGATGATGCCTGTTCTCTTCCCGTCTCCATAAAGGGAGCCTTGATGCCCGACGCACACCAGGGGTACGGACTTCCCATTGGTGGGGTTCTGGCTGTTGACGGTGCCGTCATCCCCTATGCGGTGGGGGTGGACATCGCCTGCAGGGTAAAGATGACCCTTCTTGATATCTCCTTCAAAGAATATGAAGGAAACCGGGGAAAATTTAAAATAGCCCTGGAAACCCAAACCCGGTTTGGAGTGGGCGAATCATTCTCCCGGCCCAAAAACCATGGGGTCATGGATGAAGACTGGTCCTTTTGTCACCCGGTGAAATCTTTAAAAGATAAGGCCTGGAAACAACTGGGAACCTCGGGTTCCGGCAACCATTTTGCCGAATTCGGAAAACTGGTGCTTGAGAAAGAGGGCCTTGGCCTTGAAAAAGGTGTATATCTGGCATTGATGACCCACAGTGGCAGCAGGGGTGCCGGAGCCAATATTGCCAAGCATTACAGTACCCTTGCCAAGAGACTTCACCCGGAACTTCCCCGGAATTTAAACAATCTTGCCTGGCTGGATCTTAAAAGTTCAGAGGGCCGGGAATACTGGCTGGCCATGGAACTTATGGGCAGATACTCGGCGGCAAATCATGATATTATCCACCAAAGTGTGCTGAATCATCTGGGGGCGAGGTCTCTTTTATCCCTGGAAAATCATCACAACTTTGCATGGAAAGCACAACTGGGAAACCGGGAGGTGATCGTGCACCGAAAAGGGGCAACCCCTGCCGGTAAGGGCATTTTGGGGGTGATTCCCGGAACCATGGCATCTCCGGCCTTTATTGTCCGGGGGCTTGGCAATGAGGATTCTCTTTGTTCTGCGGCCCATGGGGCCGGAAGACGCATGAGCCGCACTGCCGCAATCAAACAGTTTGACTGGCCAGATATTACAGCCGTGCTTGCCGAAAAAGGGGTAACGTTGATTTCCGCTGGCATTGACGAAGCGCCCATGGCATACAAACGCATTGAGACGGTTATGGATCAACAAAAGGATCTTGTGGAAATCATTGCAAGGTTTGACCCGAAATTGGTTAAAATGGCACCGCCTGACAGGTATGGAAGAAAGAGTAAAAAAAGGAAGGGCAGAAAATGACAATAGATTTTAACGGGGCAAATCCCTTCATTATTAAAACAAATCAGAGTGTGTTCCGGTCCGTTCAAAAACAACTCGATCTAACTCGACCATATAAATTAGCAGCCAATCAGATTCAATATGACATTCATGTCTTCCCTTCCAATTGCCAATCAGCTTGTGGTCCCTAAGCTTGGTGCAGGGTCTGACCCAGGTAAGATGTTGTTTTTAAAGATAATATTGTTAAAAGTGTGCCCCCAAATGGCTTAGCGTGTACTTTTTGATGCTAAAAATGGGCTTTTAAGCAACAATGAGCGGGGTTTCGAGCAAAGAACCTTTGATATCATAGGTCCTATTAATAACGGAATCAAAGACGGTGCCATCCAACCCACAGTCCTGTGCTATTCCCATGGAAAACTCCAGATCCTCTGTCGCAGCCGCCAACGGATTTTATTACAAAGCTGGTCCCAAGATAACGGTATTACCTGGAGTGAACTCGCTCCCACGGAACTGCCCAATCCCAATTCCGGTATTGATGGTGTCACCCTTCAAGATGGCAGACAGGTTCTGGTTTACAATGCAGCTGTCATTGGCAGATCCCCCCTGAATGTAGCAATTTCCTCCGACGGTCATCACTGGAAGAATGTGATGGTGCTGGAAAGTGGCAAGGGGGAGTTTTCTTATCCAGCCATTATTCAATCCGATGATGGTAAAATTCATATCAGTTACACCTGGAAACGAGAGTTGATCAAATTAGTTGCACAACATTCAAATCCAAGAGCGCAGTAAAACGTAAAAATCAGTTGTTTTTTGAATCCAAAGCAGCGATGACGCGGGCCGGGGATGCAGACGCGTTTAGTATCTTAAGTGGAAAAACGCCAACCTTGAACCCTTTATTCGGGAGAGAACCCAAGTTTACAAGTTGCTCCATATGCCAGTAATTCGTCTCCCTGCCGACAAGATGCCCCTGCCAAAAAGGATCCCTCCCTTTAGATGTAATTTTTTTTGCTGACCCAACTCTGATTTATTCCAGTCAAATGTTAAAAAATCTATCGTAGGTTTAGTATAAAATTCCCAGCGATGCCTGAAATTGACCAGCATATCTCTATATCGAATATCAGATTCAGCACATCCGACATATATTTTTATATGTTCCCTTTTTGTGATTTGATTGGCTGGTCCCTTTTCGACTTTTACTTCATGCACAATCATAAATTCTCCCTGATGTCCAAGGTTTACCAATATGAATTTGTTTTATTTTTATTCATAGCGATAACATAATCGCGGTGCTGACTGGCTCATCAAGTAGTACAAGCAACCGCCGTGAATGAGCTGCTCAGGGGCGGAACGTTTTTTTTCATCCCCTGAAGCAGCAAGGTTGTAAGAGTTTCAGGCAATTGGAGCAAATACACCAGCGTATTGTTCAATGATCTCTGCAGCGCCAAGAACCAAATCTTCCCGAAAGCGGGGTCCTATGATTTGTACGGCGCCGGGTATGGCGCCAGTGCGCTTCACTGGCAAAACAACAGAGGGCAGACCAAGCGTGTTAGCTCCCATAATCAATCGGGATGCTTGGATGAAGCGACTTGTTTCCTTATGGCTTTGGATATCGAAGTTTGGGCGAAAATCGGTTTCGGTGAGCGAAGGACCGAGGATCAAAGGGTATTTTTCCTGGAATACCAACCATTCCCTGGCAATTGCATTTCTACGCGACAAGGCGGACATATAGGAAAGGAGATCCCCGTCTGGAAACAGTTCCGTCCAGAAGTGCAGAAACTTTAATGCCTCTGGAGTGGCGATTTCTTTAATTCCGGGCAGGACCAGGTTTTTGATCTCGATGCTTGTCAGTTCAATCCAGGTTTGCCATGCATCGATAACCGCCGGCGGCTCGATTTCTTCCACTACGTATCCGGAATTACACAACCAGTCTGCGGTCATTTTAATATCTGCGGCAACTTGGGGCGCCACACCCCTGCCACCCGGATCTAAAGCTACAGCCACTCGAATGGGAGTGGCAGGGGAAGGGTCGTATAATGGTGCAGGCACCCAGCGCGGATCCCGGACATCAAATCCACTCATATTTTCAAGTGCAAGCCGCAGGTCCTTGATCCGACGTGCTATTACCCCCTGGAACAAAAATAATTGTGAAGAAATGGCCGGTTCGGATGGCATCAGCGACATATGGTCAGGAATCCTGCCCAAGGACGGTTTTATGGAGCAAACCCCGCAAAATTGGGCCGGAACCCTAAGTGATCCCCCATAATCGTTTCCGAAACCCAGTGCAGACATTCCGGTTGCCACAGCTACTGCATCGCCGCCGCTGGATCCGCCGGGGGTCGTATTGGAATCCCAGGGATTGATGGTTTCCCCTCTGAATTGGTTGGCAGTGTGAGGACGAAGACCAAAATCGGAAAGATTGGTGCGGCCAATGGGGATCGCTCCAGCTTTTTTAATCTGCGCAATGTGCGGTGCATCAGTAGTCGGGCTGGCATCTTTCATCTGCACAATACCAAAGGTAGTTGCCGATCCGATAAGATCGATATTTTCTTTCACAGTGATCGGTACTCCGGCAAGAGGACCAACCGGATCCCCGTTTTCAATGATGCTGTCGATTCGGTCTGCTGCCATAAGAGCTTGCTCACTTAATGTTACCGTTATCGCATTTAAGCTGCCATTTACTGCCTCAACTCTCTCCAAGTGATCAGAAATGACCTTCCTACAAGAGATTTTTTTTTCTCTGATCGCTTCTGCAATATCGCAAGCACCCATCTGCCAGATATTAATCTTTGCGTTTTCCTGATTCATAATTGTTTCCTTTTCAATTGCTGTTTCTAAAACATAAAATCTTTACCAACTGACCAGAAGACATTCTATTGTTTATGGAAAAAATTGGATTGTATTATGCGACAGAGGGAAAAAATGATAATCGTTTTGAACTCAAGGTCGTCCCTACACAATACATTAAAATCAATCATAAAATGAACTAGGTAAAATGCCAGACATAGACTTGAAATCGCGTATAAAATGCGCTTGGTCTGCATAGCCGAATTCATAGGCAATATTGATAAGATTTCCAGAGACTGAACTATACCGTAATCTTTCTAAAACTCTCTGAAATCGCACCAGTTTAGCAAACTTTTTTGGTGGGATTCCCAATATATGCTTAAATTTCCGTTCCAGAGTTCTATTGCTCACATTCAAAATACGTGCAAGTTCCCCAACCTGTATCTGTCCGTCACGAGCGTCGATCAGGGTGATGGCGGTTTCATAAATTTTATCGCTTAATATGCGGGAAACACTAACATTGCCCAATATTTTTTCAATTAAGCTTTTCCTGAGGTCGGTGGTCTTTCGCCTTAACAGCCAATCACCGATGGTATCGCCATCCAGATCATAAATGTGAGGAAGTTCAATCATCGTATTAACCAGTTCATAGGGGCTAATATTGGTAAAGTTCGGCATTCTGCCTACTTTGAAGTGCACTATGATCAGTTCAAAATGGCCGAGCGGAATATTTGTTTTTTGAGTGTAGGGTCCTGCAAGAAAAATTCTACAGGTCGAATCAGACAACAGGAATGCAAGATCAAAATAACCGTCTGGTAGGATTTCATATGTTCTTGATCTTTTGAATCTCTCACGGTGACCGGTCCAGCTCCTTGTTCTGGCGCGTAGC
>JASFYZ010000243.1:0-3620 GCA_045046665.1 Desulfobacterium sp. | reverse complement strand
CACAAAAGGAAAAATCATGAAAAGGCTGTCTGTAATTTTATCTTTGTCTATCCTGCTTATCATGGCGGGCTCCGTAACTGCCAAAACGACTTTTATCAGCATTGGTACCGGTGGAACAGGTGGTATTTACTATCCCTATGGAGGTGGGGTTGCAGAAATATGGTCAAAGTACGTGGATGGAATAAAGGCTGTTGCCGAGGTAACCGGAGCCAGTGTTGAAAATGTCAAGCTGGCCCATAAAGGTGAAACCGTTATCGGCGAAGTAATGGGAGATGCTGCCGTTGCGGGCTACACCGGCGGTGGGAAATTCAAGGGCAAAAAGCACAATATTCTCTCCATGGCCATCATGTATCCAAATGTTCTCCAGGTTGTGACCCTTAAAAAAAGCGGGATCACCAATGTTGAGCAGGCAAAGGGAAGAAATATCTCAACGGGAAGCCCGGGAAGTGGAACCAACCTGATGGGGGAAGAGGTTTACAAGGCCCTTGGCATGCCATTTACCGCCTATAAGGACAGCAGGCTCTCCTTTACCGAAAGTGCCAATGCGTTAAGGGATGGCACCATTGATATCGGCTTCTGGTGTGTGGGGCCGGGTACCAGTTCCATTCTGGATCTTGCCACAACCCATGAAATTAAAATACTTCCCTTTACCCCGGAGCAGATCCGCACAATACTTGATTATAACAAGACCTACTCTTCCGTTGAACTGCCGGGCGGCATCTATAAAGGTGTTGATGAAAATATATCCACCATTGGGGTGTGGAATGTAATGATCTGTCAGAAATCCCTTGATATAGATTTAGTTTACTCCCTGGTAAAGGCCCTGGATGAGCACAATGATTATCTGCGAAAAATCCATCCCCTGGCTTCATTTACCACCCCTGAAAATGCAGTAAAGTACTCCCCCATTCCCCTGCATCCCGGGGCTATAAAATACTACAAGGAGAAAGGGTTGACTATTCCTGAAAAGTTGATGCCATAGGTGATGCAGACAGTGGTCCGGCAAAGAAACCGATTTTTTTTCTGCTTTGCAGTCTTCATTTGTTCACTGGTGTTGACTGCATGCCTTGTTTCTGGCCAGACAGAACTTAGAATTACATGCGTAGAAGGGGGCAGACTACTTCTGGTTCTGCCCCTGGAAACCGATGAACGTTTTACCCTTCATTACTACCACTCAGTTGAAAATACGCCCATTTGGGAAGTTCACAGTGTTGATAAAAAGGGCCGGATTTACATCGAGGAAGAACGCTACTTAAGGTTCGGTGCAGGCATGGGACGAATGCAGGGTGTGGGGAATCTGGTACGGCGTGGCCCCCATGATGTAATTGAGAATATGCATTTTCCCACAGGCGATTTCATTCTGCGAGTGGGAAACCCCGGTGTGGATCATACAATCTTCTGGCGGGATACAAAGTGCAATCTTTCGCTTATCGTCCCCCACAAAGCAGTAAAATTTACCGCAAATCCCCAAAATTTTGCATACAAACTATGGCGCTGTGTTTTTCCCCATGCGTTGACCCCTGTACCAGGAGCTGGTAATGTCTGAAAAATCTATCAATATCACAAGCGATACCACGGAAATCGAAACGACAATTAAGATGCCCAATACAAATAACAGCCTCAATACAACAATGGCCGCAATTGTGACGATCATCGCCGTGGGCCTTAGTATGTATCAACTTTACACCGCTGGCATTGCCGCCTTAACTGCACTGGTCCAACGCTCCATTCACCTGGGGGCCATTTTGAGTTTAACCTTTCTCCTCAAACCTGCATTTCCCGGCGTTGACAAGGAGAAGGTGAATTTCTGGTTTATCTTTGACTGGGTTCTTGTGTTTGCTTCGGTGTACTGTACTGCCTACATCTGCTACAACCTGAACGATATATTTGAACGGCAGGGAGACTGGCTCACAAGTGATCTTGTGGTCAGCCTTGTGGGCCTTTTCCTTGTCCTTGAGGCCTGCCGTCGCGTCATTGGGTGGATAATGACAGGAATCTGCATAACGGGAATTCTCTATGCCATACTTGGGCCTTATATGCCCGAGTTGATAATCCATAAGGGGTACAGCATCGAACGAATTGCCACAACACTGTGGCTCACAACGGAGGGTATCTTTGGCCTTCCCATTGGTGTTGCGGCAACCTTCGTATTTGTCTTTGTCTTGTTTGGTGCAATATTGGAAACAACGGGAGGGGGTGCTTTTTTCATTGATCTGGCCTATGCATTGACCGGTCGATTTGCAGGTGGTCCTGCAAAGACATCGGTCATTGCCTCGGGGTTCATGGGCTCTATTTCCGGGTCGGCTGTGGGGAATGTTGTGGCCACGGGATCATTTACCATTCCCATGATGAAAAAAGTGGGATACCGCCCCCATGTGGCAGGGGCCATAGAGGCTGCAGCATCCACAGGAGGGCAGTTGATGCCACCCATCATGGGGGCTGGTGCCTTTCTCATGGCTGAATTTACCAATACCAGTTACCTCACCATCATTAAGGTGGCATTGGTTCCAGCCATTATGTACTACGTTACCCTCCTGTTTTTTGTCCATTATGAAGCAAAAAAAAATGGCCTCAAAGGGCAACCCAAAGAAAACTTGCCAAAGGTTCTTGTAGTTCTTAAAGAAGGACTCCATTTTATCATCCCGGTGATTATACTTATTTATGTTCTTATGCAGAATTATTCACCAATGATGTCTGGATTCGTTGCCGTCATGAGTACACTCATCACAAGCCTGATTGCTAATGGTGTCAGGTGGGGTATGCAACCTGGAGGCGCGACGATTGGAAAGCCAGAAAGAATCAGTCTGGGCTCCTTTGTAAAAAAAGAGATAAAACTCATACTCCGAGCCTTTGAAAACGGATCCAAGAACGCTGTTATGGTTTCCGTTGCCTGTGCGGCTGCAGGTATCATTGTCGGGATGGTAACCCTTACGGGAATGGGGCTTAAATTTTCAAGTCTGGTCATTGAACTGAGTTTTGGAATTAAAGCCCTTGCCATCATTTTAATTGGTGTTGCCTCCCTTGTTCTTGGGATGGGACTGCCTGTAACGGCAAGTTACATTGTGCTTGCCACCCTTGCCGGACCTGCCCTGATGGACATGGGAGTTCCCATAATGGCGGCCCACATGATCGTTTTCTGGTATTCCCAGGATGCCAATGTGACGCCTCCTGTGAGTCTTGCCAGTTTTGCCGGAGCCGGTGTTGCCGGGGCAAATCCCATGAGGACCGCTTTTACATCGTGGAAACTTGCCAAAGGAATTTATGTACTGCAATTGAATGCCAATACTGGCATATTGGTTAGAAGAATCTCTGTCCAATAAAGTTATCCGAGAACGTAATGGAAAGGGCTTTCCAAAATAGGAGGAAAGACCGTTTACTTAAGTTGATCCAAATCGCGGATAAGAATACTTGACCGATCGAAATTGATCTTGTTCTCCTTTTTAAGATCATTCAGGACAATGGTCATCAGTTGGCGCGATGTGCCGGTAATGTTTGCCATATCCTGATGTGTGAAGCCGTGGCGGATAAGCGTTTCGTCACCGAATTTCATTCCGCTTTTTTTCACCACCCGAAAAGCCGACATTCACCGGCCGCTTCAGCATATCCGCGTCAATCTTCAA
>JASFYZ010000242.1:0-9391 GCA_045046665.1 Desulfobacterium sp. | reverse complement strand
TCAGCCCCCAGCCCCCTTTCCATGATTACAAATGCAGAGAATAATGCAAAAAGGGTACACTCAAATTTTAATTATGAGCCCCAATGATCCTCACCCACCGGATTGATGGTTTCCACCAATGTGTTTTCAATAGGTTACGAATCACCGGAGCCGAATTAAATTCATAATTAGAAGAGATTTATCTATGGTCGATATTGTTCAGGCAGTACCGCCTTATTGCCCCATTCTCCGGGGAAAACCTGTTCCGTCTCCTCTCCCAGCGTATCTTTTCGTTTTGCAAGACCGGGGCGGGCATATTCCATATGCCCTTCTTTCAGCGTCCTGCCGTTGAGAATTGCTTCGGAACGAAGTCTCCGGCCCATAGTTCTTTCCAATTGCCGACCAAGCCAAAGGACCCGATCCACATCCCAGCCGTGTTCAATGCCCATTTCGTCAATTTGAACCAGGGTATCTTCCAGGCAAACCAGCCCAACATAACGGGGATCATCATAGTAATACTCTCCGGTACCCTTGACAGGGCAATCATCCAGAAAATTGGCTGGCTGACCGCCCAACCCACCCATTGTTGCTTCAAAATGGATAATCCCTGCATGAAGAGCTGCCAGTACAGAAGCTGAAGCCACCCGTTTGGTTTCATGGAAATGGGCAATGTGCAGGCTGGGATCGGGAACCTCATCCAGAATCATGGAAAAATAACGATACACGTCGGCAGCGGAGGCACTACCGTCATGGTCAGCATGTTCCACGTCCGAGGCCCCGATCTCCAGCCATCGTTTGGTAAATTCAACGGCATCTTTCATATCTGTGGCACCGCCAATGGGACTTCCCCATATGGTGCTGACGGTACCGCACATTTTCATACCGGCATCGTTACATTTTTTGATTGACCGTTCACACTCCGCCCAGTAATCAGGCAGCGTCGTTCCGGAATTGGCAAAATGGTGTTCCTCTTCTGTGGAAACCATCATCAATAAACGATCAGGTCCAACACCTTTTTTTCTCAACTCAATGGCCCGGTCCACCGATTTTTCACGGATAGTGATGCACGTCAGACAGATATCATCGTAATTGATGCCCCTACGCTCGCATTTTTGGCGGAATCGTTTGCCGCGCAGATGGGTCAGCAGTTCTTCCGCATCCCGAAACTGGGGCATGAGATGAGGATTTCCAAGATTTGTCACCTCAATATTTCTACACCCGGCAAAAATCAGCTCTTCCAAATAAAATTTTTTTGCCTCGGTGGAGATAAACTTCTCCTCATGCTGAAAACCATCACGGATGGTTATGTCACCAATGGTCACCTTTTTCGGCATACGCGGGAAAATTTTCCAGTAATCATACTCTGTCATCTGTTTGTTTCTCCTAAGAATTTATCAATATAAAAGAATCGTCCGAAAAACCGGACGGTATAAACGTGTGAAAGGAAAATCAGGTTTTGATACCTGAATTTGTTCCAAAGAATCGGGGCAATGTTAATGAAAAAATCGAATTCTGAAATATTAGAATCTCACATTGCCAAAAGAGGGTTCGCCAATGGGCTTAAGCAGACTGACTTCAAAGGCCATGGCCAGCCAGTCCCGGATCTCGGAATGTTTGAGAACTCGGTCATTCAAAATGCTGGCACCACAGTAAAAAGGGTGAGCCTCACCGTCATATTTGTCGATCATTTTTTGACGGAAAATCTCTTTTTCTTCTTCGGTCATGGGTTTTCCCATGGTTTCGTGTTTTCGCTCCTCAATGGAGAGCAGCACACCATCGGCAATAGCTTCTATAATTTTTCGCCCATCTATGAGTCTGTTGATTAAGTCGCGATTTTCATATTTTAGGCATCAGCGCTGTCTATATGAGGCGCATTGCTTTAATTAATCACCATATCTTGTGGCAGCGAAATTGAACCAGATTGAAATCGCCTTTAAATCAACAGACTCATCTATCCCATGGTTAATGGCCGATGGTATGCGAACATACAAGGTTCCATCTGGCACGGTTGGCGGTGTTACACCAATTTTTTTAGCAGCTTCTCATCAGGCTTCTGTTTCAGTGATAGGGCTTCATTGGTGCAACCGGTCACACACAACCCGCAACCAATGCACCGGTCGAGATCAATAACAGCAACTTGATCTTGACCAATTGTTATGGCATCAATCGGGCATCGCTCAAGGCACATCCCGCAACCGATGCAATCTTCGCTATGTACTTCTGAATAATAATTCGATTTAAAATGATCTGCCGGATTTCTACTTCCAAGCGAACGCATATGAATGCAATGCTTATCACAATGGCACAGTATTATACTGTCCTTTTCTATGCTGGTCGCGTTTATGAGTCCCAATTGCTCGCATTGCTTTTGGATTTCCATAGCTTCTTCTATAGTGAGAGCTCTCCCCTGCTTCAGGTCGTTAACATAGTAATCCGCCAGCCAATCAAAAGAAAAACAGACCTCAATCGGATTCGTTGAGATACCGGTCAACTTAAGTTGTTTTCTGCAGGGACAATCAATTACGGCTATTTTGTTTTTAGTCTTCAATATCGCTATTGCATCATCATGTGGAAATACCGTCGTTACTGAATTTAAAGCTTCCTGTACCGGAAGGAATCTTAATCCTTGCGTCTTTTCAACGTGGTCGGCCCACTGATCGAAAAACACTTCTTTATGATATTGTTCCAGTAGATTGGCAATAGATTCATCCATTCTCTCAGCTAAATTTTCGTAAAGCCCGATAAGATATGGGGCAGGGAAGTAAACTCGAACATCTCCAACGGTTCGACAAAAAATAGACCCTTTTTTTAACATTCCTTCCAGCTGCTTTTTTGTTTTATCTATGTCTTTACCAATTCTTTTTGAAATATTATTTACCGATTCAGGATGTTTATCCATCTTCATATAGAATTCGGCATCCTGTTCGCTAAAAAGCAACTTCAGAATTTTCAATTCAACGCCTGAGCTTGACGCAGGAAATCCTGGACCATACTCATTAACTTTTTCCTGAAGCCGTCGATAAACCCTGTCATTCATATTATTATCCTCTTCAGTTGTATCTGAATCAGTGGCATGAGGTTTGCTTTATTGCTATTAAACATTTTATCTCAATAAATTGGGTTAGAGAGTTCATTACTGCACCTTTATTTCCCTAACCTGGACAAGCCAGAACCAAAAAGGGTTTCTGATTCTCTTGCCAAAATAACATCAAACTCAGAGATAAGAATCTAATGTCGAATTCCCGTCCTGATATGAGACTAACGTCATTGCCTTTGCATCAAGGACAGGTGATTTTTGTTGTTTCTTTCACATTAACGTGAATGTCTGTCTGCACCAGCATCGAAAAATAACGGAGACTCGTTCGATTTTTAGTTTTACCCTAAAGAACACATGTGACATAAATATCTTAAAAAATTAGGATTTTAACCTATAAATTTGGTCCATGAAGTCGATGTAAAGTTGATAAAAAATCGAATCATGGAATATTAGAATCTCACATTGCCAAAGAATGGTTCACCAATGGGTTGGATCAAACTGATTTCAAAGGCCATGGCCAACCAATCCCGAATCTCGGAATGCTTCAGCACCCGGTCATTTAAAAGCCTGGAACCACAGTAGAAAGGATGTGCCTCACCATCATATTTGTCGATCATCTTCTGACGAAAGGCATCCTTTTCTTCATCGGTCATGGGCTTTCCCATGGCTTCGTGTTTTCGTTCCTCAATGGAGAGCAGCACACCAGCGGCACTTCGTCCACTCATCACACCGGTTCGGGCACGCATGGTGGTAAACAGGAAATGGGGACGATAGGCCCGACCGCACATGCCGTAGTTGGCAGCACCGTTGTCCGGCCCGATGACCAACTGAATCCGGGGTACCTGGGCACAGGAGACCGCCCGCACCATATCTGATCCATACTTCCCAATACCCTGGTGTTCAGATTCCGAGCCCACCATAAATCCGGGAGCATTCTGAATAAACAGCAGGGGTGTTTTATCTTGGGAACATCGCACAATCCATTCGGCCGCTTTTCTGGCAGCTTCAGCAAAAATGATGCCCACGGAATTGGAGGCAATTATCCCCACGGGAATTCCTTTGATGCGAATTTTCCCAGCCAGAATATTATCCCCACGCCCGGGAGCGTAATTCTTTTTATACTCAATAAAATAGCTGTCATCGGCAATGGCTTCTATAATTTTTCGCCCATCTATCCCCTGATGAATGGCCGATGGCATGAGATCATACAAGATTCCATCTGGCACGGTTGGCGGTGTTTCAGCATATCGGTGGGATTGAAACCTCTGGGGGGACTCCAGTGCGAGCATTTCTCTAACACGGGCTATGCCATCTGCCTGATCAGCACAAAGATGATCGGCACCCCCTGAAATCTGAGTATGCACCCTGGCACCGCCCAGATCCTCGGCCGAAATATCCTCACCTGTGGCCATCTTCACAAGAGGTGGTCCCCCCAGAAAAGAGTAGGACATCTGATCAATCATCACTGACTGGCAGGCCATAAAGACAATGTAAGCTCCACCCGCCGTATTGCCTCCGGTACTTAAGGTGATTTGCTTGATTCCCTTGGCGGACATACGCGCCATATTATAAAACATGGAACCAAAATGACCGTCATCAGGAAATACATCGGCTTGCATAGGTAAAAAAGCACCACCTGAATCGGCAATGTAAACACAATTCAAACCGCATCGTTCTGCAATAGCCTGTGCCCGCACATGCTTTTTCAAGGTGATGGGAAAATAGGTCCCGGCCTTAACCCGGCTGTCATTGCCAAAGATCATGGTCCAGTTGCCGTTAATTTTACCAACACCAGTGACAAGCCCGGCGCAGGGAACATCTTTAATCTCGCCGGGATAATTAACGCCAAACCCGGCGATGGGGCTCAGTTCAAAAAAGGTTGTGCCCGGATCAATCAAATCTTGAATCAAATCCCTTACCGGCCGTTTCCCCTGCTTGGCCAAACGATCAACAGCCTTTTGTCCCCCCGGCCATATAGCTTCATACAGCCGTTCATCCAGTTTTTTCTCTTCATTTTCCCAAAATTTTCTATTTTCACCCATATTATCCCCACAGTCCTGGCTTTGTATTTATCATTTTTACTCTATCTTCCAAATATTTTAATCCATGCGAAAAGGACATTTCTTATTTGTCGAAGCGCACTTAGGGAGTTCATAGAAAATAATCTACCCAATATTGATGAGTTCTCCACCGATTATCCAGAGTGCTGCATACAAAAATGGGTAGTTTTATTATAAGGTCCCTTATTAGCGCAACAACCCCATTCTTATCGTAAAAATATTAATTTTTCGGGGTTCCGGATGACAGAAGGAAGCTGTTATTATAAAAGCATACCCTATTGTTACTCGCCTTTAAAAATGGGTTTTCGCTTTTCTCTAAAAGCTGCCAACCCTTCCAGGCGATCCGCTGTGGGAATCGTAACCCAGTAGGCATTGGACTCCATTGCAAGGCCGGTGGCAAGATCGGTTTCAAGACCGTAGTTGATGGCATACTTGGCTTGTTCAATGGCAATGGGGCCGGTTTCGCAAATCATGGCCGCCATTTTGAGGCATTGATCCATCAACGCCTCCCTGGCACATATCTGATTAACAAGACCCATTGCAAGGGCTTCTTTGGCATCCACCCGACGACCGGTAAAAATAAGTTCTTTGGCCTTACCCCGCCCCACAAGGCGAGGTAAACGCTGGGTGCCGCCAGCTCCTGGAATGATGGCCAGCCGGGTCTCGGTCAGACCCATGGATGCAGTATCCGAAGCGATGCGAATATCACACGCCAACGCAAGTTCGGTGCCTCCTCCCAGCGCAATGCCGTTTACTGCGGCAATAACGGGCTTGTTCAACTGTTCAATGGATGTAAAGGTATTTCGAATGGTAAAGATAAACTCTTTAACTTCAATGGGACTCAAAGTGGCCCGTTCCTTAAGATCTGCACCGGCACAGAACGCTTTTTCTCCATTTGCGGTAATGATCACCACCCTGATTTCCGGCTGAAAGCGTATGGAACCTATCTCTTCTCTCAAGGCACGCAGCATGGCAAAATTAAAGGAATTCATCATCCGGGGGCGGTTGAGTGTCAAAATGGCAATCCCGTCCTTTTTCTGAATAAGCAGCTCATTATCATCGTTCATTGTTATTTTTCCTTAAATTAAGCTCTTCCGATAACATACCTGTAAGGATCAACTTCTTCCCTGAGAATCCGCAGTTCATCCTCACTGGGAGGCATGGTATCTTTAAGTTCATCTGCTTTGAGCAACTCAAATCCGCAATTTTTCTGGACATCGGAAAACGCATATCCAGGATGCAAGGAGATCACTCGCATACGTTTGGAGTCAGGCTCAAAATCCATCACTGCCATGTCCGTGATAATTTTGTATGGTCCGGCATCCAGTGGAAGCCCCGAGTTGGGTCTGGAGTCGCCACCTTCCAACCAGCCCGGGGTGGTAAGAAAATCCACTTTTTCCACAAATCGTTTGGTGTCCTGGGGGGTCATCACCATCATTTTCCAGCAAAAAGAGGCAAAATCGTTGGCACCGCCGCTGCCGGGAAACCGCACCTTGGGATTGGCATGATCACCAATCACAGTGGAGTTGAGGTTACCGTACATGTCGATCTGTGCCCCACCCAGAAAGGTGTAATCCACAAATCCCCGGGAACAATAATCCATGGTATCACCCATGTTGCCAGCCATGGCTGCTTTATAAAAGGTCCTTGAATCACCCACTGAAATGGGCATTTCCGGTAATTCCGGGCTCAATCCACCAGCCTCGAATAAAATGACCAGATCAGGTGCACTGGTTTTCTGGGACAACATGGCAGCGGCACAGGGAGCACCCGTCCCCACCCCCACAGTGGCACCGTTCTCAAGTTCTCGAGAGGCCACAGAAATCATCAATTCCATTGCGTTATAGTCCGTCATGATCTATGTCTCCCTGTCCAGTAAAAATTCTTTACAGCGAAGTTCCTGCATTTTTTCCGCTCCGCCATTGAGTCGAATATATGCGTCATGATTTTTACAGTTGTAAATATTCTTATTGAGGAATTCCTTGAATTTATCGGCATCTTTTTCCACGGCAAGCCATTCTTTAAGATGATTCTCATCGGAGAAATACTCATAGGGCATGGTGCCGGGATAGGCCCCAAAGGGTAATTCACACACCGCATCCACAAGATGAAAAGGAATACGCGTGGATGAAGGATCATGTTTGATTTCATCGTTGGATATTAACCGCTCGGTGGTGATAATCAACCGTTTAGACGCATTGGCCAGGTCCAAATCTGCCACGGCAATACCCTTAAATCGACAGTTCCCATACACATCGGCTTCATGAACGTGGATAAAAGAGACGTCAGGCGAAAGGGCTGGCAACAGATTCAGCTTTTTACCGGTATAAGGACAATTGGCAGTTTTACCGGCACTGTACTTAAACGTATCGGTCCCCATCATGTTCCTTGCGGGCAAGTAGGGAACGCCCATAGCCGCAGCTTTTAAACGAACGGTAAGGGCATAATTTGTCCATTCAGTTAGCTGGACTTTACCGCTTTGAACATATTTACGGGAACAAGTGGAAAGACCCCGGGCTTCCAAACCCACCACATAGGCCACATCCAGACGGTCAAAGACCTCTCCGGCACTCAATATTTGCATATCATGGGTGGCAGTATGTCCGGCAAAGCCCATGTTTTTTTTTCCCTGCCGTACGATTTCATGACAGGCTGCAACCGGTGTCCTATTGGCACCAAAACCGCCAATGGCAAGATAATCGCCATCATGGACATAGGTCTCAACTGCTGTTTTCAGATCCATGACCTTATTAATCATTTTTCTATTTTTTTTTCTAAAAAAAGCTCGAATTTTGTCTGGATCGGGATCCATGAATAAGGGCCCGACACCCTGATCAATTACGTCCACTGTCTCACTCCTATAGTAAGGGTACGTCAGTTCTTCCCCTTTTCTCAAATAGTCACTTCGCTAATGATATCCTAAAATTTTTCTGAATCCTTTTTATACACTTCGTTTGATATAATATGAGTGTACCCTTTTTAGATGATCGTAGATGATCGGAATGAAAAATATAGGCCAATCCTCACCCCCCTTTTCATGATTACAAATGCAGAGAATAATGCAAAAAGGGTACACTCATATAATATTTGCATGTGTCGGCTTGGGTTTGTAATATTCCGATTTCGGTTTATCCTTAAGGGGAATAGCCCCTAATGACCTTTGTTCCCTTTTTTTGGCATGAGTATGCAAGGGGAAAATGTTCATTTTTATTTTCACATCTCGCCTCTCAGCCAACTACACCAATCATCAATTCCCTCCTCGGTTCTGCACGAGGTCATAAAAATTTTCATCTGGGGGTTAAGTTTTTTTACTTGTTGTTGTAAAATATCCATGTCAAAATCAAACATGCTAAGGCAATCTATTTTGTTTACAACCAAGGCATCACATACTGAGAACATGAGAGGATACTTTATAACTTTGTCGTGACCCTCCGGAACACTCAAAATCATTACCCTTCGGGATGCTCCCGTGTCGAACTCGGCAGGGCAAACTAAATTTCCCACATTTTCTATGAAAACTAAGTCCAGAGTATTGAGATCCATGGTTTCCAAGGCCTCATTAATCATTGGTGCATCGAGATGACAAGCTCCTCCCGTTCTAAGTTGCACGGCAGGTATTCCTTCGGCAGCAATTTTCTCTGAATCAACAACGGATTCGATATCTCCCTCGATAACACCGATCCTGATATTATCTTTCATACGGCGAATAGTTTCTAATAGCAGACTGGTTTTGCCCGACCCCGGTGATGCCATAAGATTTACCATAAAGACGTTCTGCCTATGAAGTTGCTCTCGGATTGTATCTGCCAGATCCTTGTTATCAGAAAGTACTGCTTTTTTAATATCGATTAAACGAATTTCTTCCATTATTTCACCTCTATTGATTGAATTTCGAACTCTCTACCGGAATAAAGAACCGTTTTTTCACCTTTGCAATTAGGGCAAACAATAGGCAGGTTACCCATGAAGAGTTTAATGTTGGTAGGAAAGGTTTCACCACACTCACAACGAAAGACTATTGGTAAACGCTTGATTTTGAGCTTTGCCTCGGCAGCAATGGTACCATGGGTCAAATAATCAAAAAATCGCTGCATCCACTCATCAACAATATCTCTTAATTCGCCAATTCTAAGACTTACGCTAACTACTTGCTTGGCCCCACCCTTTTCAGCGTGTTGCAAAACGATCTTCAAAACATCTTGAGTCATTGCCATTTCATGCATTCCCTTTCCACCTCCTTTTAAAAGCTATCAGATGATTCCGATAGTCTTTTATATGAAAATGAAGTGTCCAAGTACCATCAGCAGAGCCCCCC
>JASFYZ010000241.1:0-7414 GCA_045046665.1 Desulfobacterium sp. | reverse complement strand
AAGAAGCACAGACTCTGTTTGAGGACAAACTTGCCCGCAGTTTCTGTGGTTTAGCCTGGAAGGGCAAAAATACCCCCCGACGTTCCCGTTCCGGTCAGGGTAGCCGTAGGGGGCGGTATGACAGACTTAACTTAAATCAGTTCAAAGCGTGCCAAGGCTGAAGTAACAATATGATTCACCAGCTTTTTATAATCCTTGGCTTCATCCCCAGAGGCGTGGTGCATAGTGAACATCTGGGGGCTCCAGCTTTTAATGGGTTTTAAGCCGGGAATGCCGTTGACTTCAATTATTTTAAGGACCCCATTGGCATCCATGCGCATGTCAGCCCGGACATGGTCCAGACAGTTAAGGGCTTCCATGGCCTGGCTGCAAAGCTCATTGGCCAAATCGGAATATTCTCCGGCAGATCTGATTTTGGTGGCACCCACACCCCTTAAGTCACTTCTAAGGATGGGATATTTGCCAAAAAGGGCAGGATCAACCAGTACCTGACCGGGCAAAAACTCCTGGTGCTGTCCATTGCCCAGCATCAAAACCGTGTACTCATCACCGGGAAGATACTCTTCAACCAGGGCAGGCTGATCATAGGTGTCGTGGATGTAGGCCACCTGTTTTTTCAGCTCTGCTTCGGAGTTAACCACACTGTCATCGTTAATACCAACGGATCTGGACTCATAGCTGGGCTTTACAAAGGCGGGGAAGGTCAGGGTTGGCAGCGCATCATTTCTATCAACCTGGTAGTGATAGGGAACTGAGATACCCTTTGCTGTTAGAATTTCGTGGGTGGCTGTTTTATTGATCAACGCCTTCATGGTGGCGGCATTGGGACCAATGTAAGGAATTTTCCTTTCGTCAAAGATATCGGCAAACCACTCTCCATCTTCATTTAACCCAATGGTATCTGACTTGCTGTTGATGTAATAAAGGCAACTCCAGATGATATCGTACTCTTTTTCTTCAATGGCTTTATAAAATTCAGGCATGTCGTTGACAAAGGCGATTTCCGCGCTGTTGTCACCTTCATTAATGGCTTTGCACACCTCTTCGGTAACGGAAAGATCTCCCCAGCCCTGGGCGTCGCCAGCAGAACCGGTGATGATGAGTACTTTTTTCATTGTCTCTAATCTCCATTTGTTTTTTTATTAGAAAGTAAAACTTCCGGGCAACCTCAGCAGAGCCCCCCCGAGGGGCAATAGGAACCGGCCAATTGAGCCGTCTACGGTTCCGGGCCGGGCCCATTGCCCTTCGGGGGGGCGGCATGATATCTCTTTCAATATTCGTTGTGTCCGCCAGGGCATGGGGGGTATTTAAAAATCACACCACGGCAAATAATCCAGGGTTCAATTCATATCTGCCAAGGGCCTCCACTGTTTCAGGAGACACGTCCTTTAACATGCGGCTGTAAGCATCAATGCGGCTTTTTTCCCAGGGAATCCTTGAGACAATGTGCATGGAAATCTCCGGATGATCCGTGATGGATGTCTCATGGGCCAACGCACGTTGGGCCATGGCTTCGTTGGGATTAAGTATGACCACATCTTGGGTGATATATTTTTTCATGGCCTCAATGAAAAGATCCTGGCAATACCCAAAATGGGTGCAGCAAAGGGCTGCAAACACCCGGCCCCCGGTTTTGCCCATTTGGGCGGCGGCCTGCTTGACATTGTCGTCGATCATTTCCGGAACAATGGCACTGAACGGATCCCTTTCAATTTTTCCAGCCAGATTAACACAGCCCTGATTGATGATGCGATCTCCTTCAATGCCCATCTCCTTGAGCCGAATCTCATGGGATCGGGCCGAGGTGGTGGTGGGAGTGCCAAAAATAATTACCTGACTGTCCGGGGTTTTGACCAGTTCTTCGCAGATCATGGCGGCCCCGTCATCCACAATGCCGGTGACTTCAATATCTGTTTCTGTGCTGAAACGGGTCAGGGGATAGATCACCGAAAGGGTGTTACAGGCAATGAAAATTCGGTTTGGATTATAGGCTGCCATGGCGGTCATGGCGTTGTGGAACACTTGGGCTTTGGTATCCATATCCGGTAAATGATTATAGCCTCTATCCACCTCCGGCCATGCGTTGAAATAGACAAGCTTGACCCGTTGCCTGGGAGAACCGGCCTTGAGTTGATTGGCAATTTCGGTGAACACCGACAATCCCCCCAGCCCCGAATCGGTGACCAGGATGGTTTGTGAAGCTGCTTTGTTTCCTGGCATATCGCTCATTTCTTTTTCCCCTGATCGTTGCCCCCGGAATTTTTTACATCATCCAGGGTCTGGGTCAGCCATTTTTGGGTCAGGTCCCGTGCCCATTGGGGTGAAACCTCTATGTTCCCTTCCACCATACGGGTCAGGGCATCCTTCCAGTGATGAAAATGCTGGAGGGTGGTCAAACGGTTCCTGAACATGGCGGCCCCTTTTTCCGGCTCTTCTTTCATGCGGTTCATGAGCATTTCAATTTCATTGAAAAAACCCTGGGTTCCGTATTGGTGGAGAAAACCGTGCCATGCTTCTTCAATGCACTGTGTGGTTTCAAGGGGCATTGAAATTTCCTTTAATTCCGAGAAAAAAGTGTCCCTGGTGGCATCCTTTAATAAAGAAACCCCCTTTGTATGGATTTCATAAGGAATCAATTCCAGGGACGGTGGCTGATTTTTTTGTAAAATCGCTTTTACCATGTATCCCTGTTTCCGGTGTACCAGTTGGGTATCCTGAAAAAACACAAAATTGCCCAGGCTGTAGCAGATGGGAACACCATTGTGCACAGAAATCCCCTGGGGTACATGGGGGTGGTGCCCAATGACCATATCTGCTCCGGCATCGGCCATGCGGTGGAAAGCCTGGGTCACATAGGGCGGGGGGAAGGGGATGTACTCAATGCCGCAATGGCTGATGGCAATGATAAAATCAACGCTGCCCTTTAATCCTTTGATGGTCTCTTCCATGAGATCCAGATCCCAGCCCATGACACCGGGTTTTTCTGCTTCTGCCCCGTTGAGATCTTCTCCCTCACTGAAATTAACAAGGGCGATGGTAAGATCATTGACCTTTATAATTAGAGGTTCTTGAGCCTCTTGAATGCTGTTTCCGGCACCCAAATGTTTGATATTATTTTTATCCAGCGTATCCAGTGTGTCCTGGAATGCTTTTTGGCCAAAATCAAACATATGGTTATTAGCCAGGGTCACCACATCAAAGGGAACCTTTGTAAGTCCTCTAACGTGACAGGTCTCTCCCTTGAACACGGCCCCGCTTTTCCATATGGGCAGGCCATAGTCACTCAGGGGGGCTTCCAGATTTACAATGGAAAGATCTGAAGCGGTGAGCAGGGGGTAGACATCACCATAGATAGACGCTGGATTATTTTCTATGATGGGCGCAAAATGTCGGATGGGAGCCCAGTCCCCGGCGATCATTACCTTTGTGATGGGGGACGTTGAATTTGAGTCTGAATTTTTTTCGGAAGAGGGTAGGGTAATGGTGCCTGTTTTCCAATTTATCAAAGGAAACCTTGTCAATTTAGATATTCTCCTTTCCATGGCTATATCTGATGGGCATTCTCCGGGTGAGGGAGGCCACCACTTCATAATTAATGGTGTTGCACAGCTCGGCAATATCATCGGCACTGACGCTGACATCCCCTTGGCTGCCAAGTATGGTCACTTCATCGCCCATCTGCACACCGGGAACGGCACCCACATCAATCATGGTGAAATCCATGCACACCCGGCCCACCACCGGCACCTTTATCCCCTTTACAATCATATGTCCTTTGGAGGAGAGCAATCGGTTATACCCATCGGCATACCCAATGGGAACGGTGGCAATAAGTGTTTCACCGGGGGTAATATGGGTGCTTCCATAGCTGACCCCAAAATCCCGGGGTACTTTTTTTAGATGAATAATGGCAGAGGTGATGGACATCACCGGCTTTAAATCTGCCACCCCATGATCCACTTCACTGGAAGGCCATAGCCCGTAAAGGGCAATGCCAGCCCGGACCATATTAAGATGGGCCGTGGGAAGTTCTAAAATGGCGGCACTGTTGGCAGCATGGCGAAGAGGAGGGCAGATACCCCGGGCATCAAGGCGTCCCAGTAGATTTGAAAAAAGGTCTATCTGGTCCAGGGTATGTGTTTTGTCCTGGCAGTCGGCATTGGCAAAATGGGTATAAATGCCCTCCACGCACAGGCCCTTGAGCTGGAGAATGGAATGAATCTTTTCCTCGGCAGGATCATGGGCATCCACAGGATGGCTCACGGTAAGGGCCGAGGGCAGAATCCCCAACCGGCCCATGCCGGTGTCCACCTTGATGTGAACTTTGATGGTTCCGCCACATTTGACAGCTTCCCGGGAGATGATCCGGGCGTTTTCCAATGAGGTGACGGTGGCCCTTATATCATTTTGGAGCATATAGGCCACCTGGCAGGGTAGGGCATCCCCAAAGAGCAGTATGGGGGCATCAATATCGGAGTCTCTTAACTCCACAGTTTCGGAAATCCTGGCCACGCAGAGAAATGAAACGCCTTGATCAAGGAGGGCTCTGGCAACTGCCACAGCACCATGCCCATAGGCATCTGCTTTTATCACCGCCATAATCCTGGCAGACCCAGCCGTTTTCCGGCGAAGTTCTCCAAGATTATGGGTCAGCGCTGAAAGATCTACATTCACAGCGGTCTGGGGCAATAATGCGGCATTAATAGGAGACATCAGGACGCCTTTCTCTGTTGTCCATAGGCTGTGGTGTAGGCTTTAAAAAGGTCCATGACCTGTCGGCTTTTCTCGCCGGGCTTTCCATCGGCCACAACCATATCATTGATTTTGATAACAGGAACAATCTCTTTGTTGGAAGCGGTGATGAAGATTTCGTCCATCTCTTTAAGTTCTGCCATGTCAATGTGACGCATTTCCAGGGTGAATTTATCCTGGATCAGATCCAGAACAACGCTGCGGGTGATACCGGGCAGCATGGCATCGGGGGGCGTGATGAGTGTATCGCCTTTAAAGGCGAAGAGATTGGTGGTGGTGCCTTCCAGAACCCGGTTTTCCCGGTCCACATAAATGGCTTCAATGGCTCCTTTTTTGTGGGCCTTCTGCTGGGCAAATACTGCAGAAAGATAATTGGTGCTCTTGGATTCGGGGATGAATCGTTCCATGTCAACGGTGATGACGGCGGCCCCATCGGCATACCACCAGTCCGGGAGCACATATTTGGGGGTGACCATGACCATGAGTTTACCGTTGCCCTGGGGGGTTACACCGTCGGGGCTGATGCCGCCGGTGTAGACGATGCGGATGTTGGATTCGTCATGATGGGTATTTTTTTCAATGGTTTGACGGACAATGTCACATATTTCGGCGTTAGTGTGCTGGAGGGTCAGCCCGATCTCCCTGGCAGAATTCTCAAGGCGGTCCACATGGGCTTCCAGAAAAAAGGGACGCTTGTTGTAGGTGATCAGGAAATCAAATACCCCAAATCCCCTAAGTACGGTGATGTCCTTGGCTGACAGGGTTGCCTTGTCTTCTTCAATAAATTGTCCATCAATGTAATAGGTATCCATGTGTTTTACTTGCCTCCTTATAAAATAGTGTTGTTTTTGGACTTCGACTCAAAAGTAGTTGACACTTTTTTGAAGAGATCTCCAGAAAAATAGGGGGCTGTTGTAAAAAGTGTCAACCAGTTAGTGATGGTTATCATTTATTATAATCGTATACCATATTCTTTTCGTTTTGACCAATAATATTTTTCTGGCATAAACTCAAGAAATTTTTTGACATGAATTTGATATTTTTATCATTTCTCCAAAAGGGCGAGTTTTTTAAATCCTCCCTTGACGGCAGCCATGCAGTTAGTTATTTTCTACAGCGTAAATTTATAGAAATTTTGAACATTAGAAAAATAGGAAAATAAAATGATTGTACTTGTGATCAATGCCGGAAGCTCTTCCTTAAAATATCAACTCCTTAACATGGTGGAAAATAAGGTCATGGCAGGCGGGGTTGTGGAGAGAATTGGGGACGCCTTGGGGGTGGTCACCCATAAGAAATTCACCGGCCCTACTCCGGAAAAATTTGTCCGGGAAGAGAAAATAGCCGATCATCGGGATGCCATGCACCTGGTGGCGGATTTGATCATTGATGCCAATGCCGGTGTGATCAAGAGCAAGGATGAGATCAATGCCATTGGCCACCGGGTGGTCCAGGGGGGAGAAGATTTTTGTTCGGCTACCATCATTGATGCTGATATTAAAAAAAGTATTGAAAAAAATAATCCTCTGGCACCGCTGCACAATCCGCCTAACCTCATGGGTATTGACGTTGCTGAGGCCCTGTTCCCCGGAATTCCCAACATTGCCGTATTTGATACTGAATTTCACCAGACCATGCCAGCCAAGGCATTTCTTTATGCCTTACCCTATGAATTTTATGAAAAAATGCGGGTGCGTCGCTATGGGTTCCATGGTACCTCCCATAAATTTGTGGGCCGGGCTGCTGCCATGCACATGGACAGACCCATTGATGAATTAAATCTCATCACGGTTCACTTGGGCAATGGTTGCTCCATTTCTGCTGTGGAAAAAGGCCGTTGCATTGATACCTCCATGGGTATGACCCCCCTTGCCGGTGTGATGATGGGAACCCGCACCGGTGACATTGATCCGGCCATCCAGCGCTATGTCATGGAAAACACCGGGATGACGGCAGATGAAATGGATACGGTGTTTAATAAAAAAAGTGGACTCAAGGGTATTTGCGGCATGAATGACATGCGTGATATCCACGCTGCCGGGGAAAAGGGGGACCCGCGTGCCACCCTGGCCCTTGATATGTTCACCTACCAGGTGAAAAAGTACATCGGGGCCTACACCGCGGCCCTGGGTCGGGTGGATGGAATTATTTTCACCGCTGGCATTGGAGAAAATGATGACATTGTCAGGGCCGGGGTTTGTTCTAATTTGTCCGGGCTTGGCATGGAACTGGATCTGGAGAAAAACCAGGGCAGAATTTCAGAACCCAAGGCCCTTCACACATTGGAAAGCCGTGTGCAGATTTGGGTGATTCCCACCAATGAGGAACTCCAAATTGCCCAGGAAGTGGTTGATATCCTCCAGACACAGAAGGCCCAATAGCGGGTTGTGACAATGGCCAGTTTTGTTCTGAAAGATTACTGGGCCAATTGCGGATGGTTCAAAGTTAAACCCCGATGATCCAGATATAGGTATTTTAAGCCCTCCAGCCTCCTTGGCTGTGGGGCTTGTTCATTTCAGGCGTAGTTCTTCTCTCTGTATGCACCGTAATGTATACAGAAAATATCGCCACCTTGCCACAAATGTTACCTTTGGCGTTCCTTGGCGCCATGGTAGCGGACCACAGTGGATATTATATAGGCAGGTGGTTTGGGCCAAAGGGT
>JASFYZ010000240.1:0-3603 GCA_045046665.1 Desulfobacterium sp. | reverse complement strand
ACAGTTAAAATACCCATTTCTCTTGCAAGTTTTGCAACTACAGGAGCTGATCCAGTACCTGTACCACCACCAAATCCAGCAGTAATAAAAACCATATCATGCTCTTCTAAAATACTTTTAATCTTTTTTTCATCTGCTTCAGCTGCTGCTTTACCACATTCTGGTTTTGCACCACAACCAAGTCCTCTTCTAGTAGATTCACCAATCTGAACTCTAACAGATGCTTTGCTTTTAGATAAGGCTTGACTATCAGTATTAATAGCTACAAAATCAACAAACTCAACTTCTCCAGAATCTATCATAGTATTTATAGCATTTCCACCTGCTCCACCACAACCAACAACTAATATTTGAGCATCATTAACCGGTTCTAAATCTAATACTGTAACCATCTTTTCCTCCTAAAGCACATGATTGTTTTAAACTTTAAGAGCTTATTAAATAATCGATCAAGGTTTCAACTCAGCGGCCTGGTTCTTGGCCCCTTACTTTTTCTACTTGTATGGATGATGGATCTTGATCCAGCCCATCCAGAAGTAACACGTATGGCAGCCGTTGCCGTATTGATGGCTGTTATGTGGGTAACAGAGGCCATCCCCCTGGCAGCAACTTCCCTGCTGCCGGTCATCTGTTACCCGCTTCTGGGTATTATGAAGGGAAAAACCGCTGCCGGGGTTTATTTTAACAGCACCATATTTTTATTCATGGGCGGTTTTCTCATTGCCCTTGCCATGGAGAAATGGAACCTTCACAAGCGTATCGCCCTTTTTGTGGTTAAAACCATTGGCGGTGGCCCTGCCCGCATTGTTTTTGGATTTATGATGGCTTCTGCCTTTCTCTCCATGTGGATTTCCAACACGGCCACCGCTGTGATGATGCTTCCCATTGCCCTGTCCATCATTTTAAAAATGGAAGAGCAGTTTGGAAAGGATGATGCCAAAACCTTTGCCCTGCCACTGCTTCTTGGGATTGCCTATGCCGCATCCATGGGCGGCGCTGCCACCTTGGTGGGCACCCCTCCCAATCTGGTGCTCACCCGGACCTTTGAGCAGTTGTTCCCCACAGCACCTGCCATCTCCTTTGGGAGCTGGATGATCATGGCTCTGCCCTTGACCTTTATTATGATTGGCATTATCTGGCTGTTGCTCACCCAGGTGTTTTATCGCACCCCGGCCCATGTCCAGGTGGACCAGGGAGTCGTTGAACAAGAATATACGGCTCTTGGTCCCATTTCTTCGGAAGAAAAAAAGGTGCTGGTTGTTTTTGCCATGACCGCCCTTTTATGGATTTTCAGAAAAGATCTTAATCTCGGGTTTACTGTGGTGCCAGGCTGGGCGTCTCTGCTTCCCTTTACAGGGCTGGTGGATGACGGCACCGTTGCCATTACCATGGCCATCTCTCTGTTTTTTCTGCCCACCACAAGGAAGGATGCCGATACCCCCACCATCCTGGATGAGGATGTGTTTACCAAATTGCCTTGGGGTATTATTCTGCTGTTTGGCGGTGGTTTTGCACTGGCCAAGGGGTTTCAGGTCTCCGGGCTCTCCGTTTTTATTGGTAGTAAACTCCAGATTTTGGAAGGAACCAGTACCGTGGCCATGATTTCCACTATTTGCGGTACCCTGACGTTTCTAACGGAGTTGACATCCAACACGGCCACCACCCAGATGATTCTGCCTATCCTGTCCTCCATTGCCGTGGCCATGAAAATCAATCCGTTAATGCTGCTGATCCCGGCTACCCTGTCCGCCTCCTGCGCATTCATGATGCCCATTGCAACCCCCCCCTAATGCCATTGTGTTCAGCAGCGGAAGAATCAAGATGATTGAAATGGTCAAGGCAGGCATTCTGATTAATTTGATAGGTGTGGTGGTCATCACTGCCGTGTTTCTGCTCTTTGGGGTCACGGTGTTTGCCATTGATCCCAACATTATTCCCCCGTGGGCACTTCTTACGGCCCAATAACGATCAGGTATTGATCATGAACTTATGTCTCTGGATAAGCAATGAAAAAGGGTTGATATAACAAGTGTTTAAAACGTTTGGTTTGCCAAATTATTTATCTGGAACAGTGTGATAATATTTCATGTGATTTTTCATGTGATTTTTCATGGAATATTTCATGGGAAAGTGATATGACAATATGCCTGTTCAAAAAATGATGCATCTTTAATGAAAACTGGGTTGATTTTAACTTATGCCCATATGGGCTGGAATCTATCCTTGAAAATATTAAAAACGGTGTTCTCCAGGCAATTTGCCTGCCATGGGTTAGCATAGTTTTTTGCGGGACGCTGTTTTTTCATAACCACAATTAATTTTTATAAGGAAATTTTTATTATGTACAAAGAAGCGTGCCCCATGACGGATTTTAAGGACGATGTATTAAGTTACCACTCTTTCCCGGTTGCAGGAAAAATTGAGGTGATGCCCACCAAACCGTGTCAGACTGCAGATGATCTTTCCATGGCCTACACCCCGGGAGTGGCCCTTCCGGTGAAAGCCATTGCAGAAAACCCCGAATGTGCCAAAACATTCACCAGTCGACAGAATCTGGTGGGGGTTATCACCAATGGGACGGCAATTCTGGGGCTTGGTAATCTGGGGGCACTGGCAAGCAAGCCGGTTATGGAAGGTAAAGGCGTATTGTTCAAACGGTTTGCCGATGTGGATGTATTTGACATTGAGCTTGACACTGAAGATCCTAAGAAAATCATTGATATTGTCAAAACCATGGAGCCCACCTTTGGGGGGATCAATCTGGAAGACATCAAGGCCCCGGAATGTTTTGAAATTGAAGAAACCCTGATTGAGCTTTGTAATATTCCTGTTTTCCATGACGATCAGCATGGTACCGCCATCATCTGTACTGCGGGTCTCATCAGTGCCGCTGACATCGTCGGTAAAAAAATGGATGAGTTGAAGGTGGTCTTCAATGGAGCCGGTGCCGCCGGTATCTCCTGTGCCAAACTCTTTGTCTCCATGGGCGTAAAATATGAAAATCTCACCATGTGTGACTCCAGGGGTGTGATTTACAAGGGCCGTGAAGCAGGCATGAACAAATACAAGGATATTTTTGCCCTGGATACCGCTGCCAGAACCTTGGCTGATGCCATGGTGGATGCCGATGTTTTCATTGGTGTTTCCCAAAAGGATGTGGTGAACCAGGATATGATTAAATCCATGGCCAAGGATCCCATCGTATTTGCCATGGCCAACCCTGATCCTGAAATTGCCTACGAAGATGCCATTGCCGCCAGGGATGATATCATCATGGCCACGGGCCGGTCTGATCATCCCAACCAGATCAATAATGTTCTGGGCTTTCCATTCATCTTCCGTGGTGCACTGGATGTGGGTGCCACCAAAATTTCTGAAGGGATGAAACTTGCTGCGGCCAAGGCATTGGCAGAGCTTGCCAGGGAGCCAGTTCCCGAGTCGGTGGCAAAAGCCTATGGGGGAAAATCTTTTTCCTATGGAAGAGAGTACATCGTTCCCAAGCCTTTTGATCCCCGGGTCATTGAGTATGAAGCCGTGGCAGTTGCCAAAGCCGCCATGGACGAGGGGCTTGCCACCAATCCAATCAAGGACTGGGATGCCTAT
>JASFYZ010000239.1:0-20020 GCA_045046665.1 Desulfobacterium sp. | reverse complement strand
TCCAGATACTGAAGTCCCTGAAAGGTCTCCTTTGCCTTTCCCCGGAGTTTCTCCTGTATGTGTGGCGGGCCGTCAAGACTCACCCCCACATCCATATGAAATCGCAGCATCATATCGGCCATGGCCTTGTCAATGCAGGTGGCGTTGGTCTGGAGTCCCAGGGTGGAAGTTGGGCTTAATGTTCTGAGCCGCTGTGCGGCATGACACACCGCCTGGGGGACCAGGGTGGGTTCTCCTCCAGAAAGCTGCACATGAAAGGGGGTTCCCGATGCCAGGGCAAGATCAATGGCCCGGTCAATTATAGAGGGTGCCATGGTGTGGCTGGACTTATGTTTCCCCAGGTAACAATAGGCGCACTCCAGGTTACAGGCATCGGTGAGCATTAATATGAGATAATCCGGAGAAAAATTTATGGGAATATCATAGGGAATGGAATTCACGACATTGTTTCCATCTCATCCACAAGCTGGCATTCATCGTCCAAAAAGTGTATTGCATCGTATTCCCGGGCCGTGAAATGCGCCCGGTTCTGGCCGTTTCTCAGGCTGAGCACCGGTTTTTTCATGGCCAGGGCAGCTTTTAACAGGCTGATGTTGTCCCCATTTACCTTTTCCAGGGTAAATCCGGTGTCAACGACCCACTCACACTGGCTCATCTTCTCCTTTGCACACTGGCACATTTCTTTTGAAAAGGTATCTATATATAGCTGTACCAGGCAGTGAGCACCCAATGAATGGGCCACATGGTAATCAATATCATTCTGGTGGAGCATGCCCGTAAAAATTTGGTACTCTTTTTTGGCCAACAGCCGATAAAGCACCGATGCACTGCCCATCCCCCCCACCACAAACACCTTGCCTTTTTTTTCACTGTTTTTCATCTCAATGGTACCAAGCATCCGGTTAAAACAGGCATTACTAAAGTCATAAAGTTGTGTAACCGTGTCATCCTGCAGCACCTTTTCCGGGGGACCAAAGGCTTGAATTACGCCCCCTTTGACCAGGACCACTTTATCGGAAAGCTTGGCAGCGAGGTCCACATCGTGGAGAGAGGCAACAACGCAAATACTTTTGTCCCGGCACAGTCGCTGGAGGATGGACATCACCTCCATGCGGTGTTTCAGGTCCAGATGCATGGTGGGTTCGTCTAACAAAATAATATCCGGCTGCTGGGCCAGGGCTCTTGCCACCAATACCTTTTGCCGTTCACCGTCACTCAGGGTGGACAGATCCCGGAAAACAAGCTCCTGGGCATGAACCATAGAGAGGGCTTCCATGATCACCCCATCGTCTTTTTCTTCCAGCCTGCCACTCCAATGGGTGTGGGGATAGCGACCCATGGCCACAAAATCATACACTTTAAACAGGGGAGGTGTCACCTTTTCCGTGAGTACCACGGACATGGTCCGGGCCAGATGCTCCTGTTTGATGGCGCGCAGATCTTCATTGTTGATCAGCACTTGGCCATTGATTGATTTAAGGTGTTTGGACAAGGTTCGCAAAAGGGTGGTCTTGCCAGCCCCATTGGGTCCTAAAAGAGAGATGAATTCCCCCTTGGCAAACTTTAACTCCACCCCCTTAAGAATCTCTTTTTTGGGGTATCCCACACAAAGATCCCAGGTGGATAAGATGGTGTTTGAAGTGTTCATATGTCAACCCTCCTTTTCATGAGCAGGCTTAACACCACCGGCGCCCCAAAAAAGGCGGTGATGGCACTGATGGGAAGCTCCACAGGGGAAAAGATCATGCGGGCAATAAAATCACACAAGCTGATGACCATGGCCCCCACCAGTATGGTGCCGGGAATAAGAATTTTATTGTCCGAGGTGGAGAATAAAAGGCGAACCATGTGGGGAACCGCAAGGCCCACAAAGGCCACAGGCCCGGCCACCGAGGTGACCATGCCAGCAAGGGCACAGGCACTCAACAAAATCAGCATGCGGAACAATTTGATGTTAACCCCCATGGATGCGGCATAATCTTCACCCAGTAAAAAGGCATTAAGGGGTTTGGCCAGAAAATAAACCAGCACCAAAATACCCCCCCCCACCACCAGCATGATTTCAATCTCAGTCCATTTGAATCCCGAAAAGCTTCCCAGTTGCCACAACACAAATCCCTTTATTTTCTCCTTTTCGGCAAAGGCCACCAGTACGCTGGTGACGGCATGGCATAAATAGCCCATCATAAGCCCCACTATGAGCAGGGTCACCCCGTTTTTAACCCGGGTGGCAACACTTAATATAACGAGCATGGTACCATAGGCCCCGGCAAAGGCGGCCAGAGTGCACATGAAAGGATTTAACATGGTAAAGCCCAATGAAATGGAGGTGAGCATCACCACCGATACGAAAAGCGTGGCCCCGGATGAAATACCCAGAATAAAGGGCCCTACAATGGGATTTCTAAAATAAACCTGGAGCAACAGACCTGCCACTGCCAGGTAAGCCCCGCCCAAGCCTGCTGCAATGGCCCGGGGAATTCTGATGTTCCAGATAATAAATCCTTTGGTGCTGGTGGTGTCATGATGCAACAAAATATCCAGCATTTCAGAAAAAGGGATGGTCACCGATCCCACCAGAATATTCACGGTCAGAAAGACCAATAAAAGAATACCAACGACGGCAAGGCATAAATTTTGTCGCTTCATCACCCCCCGACGAAATGCCATGGTGCCCAAAGGCTGGATTGCTGTGCTTGTCAATGTGTCACCTTATTTTTCCCTTTAAATTCATGAATTTTCATATTTTGGGGCAGAACAATCAAAAAGAATCTGGCTTATAATGCGTTGTCAGAACTTAATTTCAGCGTAACTGATTCTGGACAACAAAGTGGTGCAGGACGCTTTGCTATGGCTCCCCTGGATTTTAGTAATGACTGCACAATAGCTTACCAAGTCAGGATTCTGGATCATTGTCAGGCAATTTCCTGAAAAATTTAGATTTGTATCCCGGATAACATGAGGGATGAATAATGGCGGCGATGTCCGTTAAAATTTCATCCAGCCGGTCCCCGGACTGGGTATAGTGGGGCAAAGGGGAATATACCTTACCGTCCTTTAACGGTTTTAATCCGGCAATCATGGGGTTGGCCCGGGCAAGAGCAGCCTTGGAGGTGGCCCCGTTTTTCGGGGTACGGTAGGTAAAGAAAATGTCGGCATCCTGACCACTGAATAAAAATCGCTCCAGGGAAATTTCAATGCAGGATTTCCCAAACACATCATCAAACAGATAATCGCTCTGGGCCAGGCCCACCAATTCTCCCACCCAGGCATTGCCGGGTTCTACCAGCACTCTTTTTTCGTAGATATCCCCCCATATGACCTTGGGCTGGTCTGTGGCGTTGCGGGTGGTTTCCCTGATACGCTCAAGGGAGGTCGCCACCCTATGAAAATATTGCTGTGCTTTTTTTTCCTTGTTGAAAAAAGGAGCAATAAAATTGACAAACTGCATCCTGGCATTGAGGCACATGGCCACGGGTGTGGTGGTAACGACACAGGCAGCACCCATCTCTTCCACCATGGGGATGATGGACATATCCCAGGTCATCACAAGTTCCGGTTCACATTGTTTAAGTCTCTCAAAATCAATGGCATTGTAATTGCCGAGAAAGGCGATTTTACCCTTTTCCATCCCAGTTACAACCTCGGGAATGGTCCATTCCTCTTTTTTGCTGGTAACCCCCACCAGCACATCTTCCAAAACCCCCAGCGCTTTTAAGATGGCGACATCAAAGGAACCATAGGCGACCGCCCTTTGAACCGGTGTATAAATAATCTGTCGGGGCTCGTATCCTGCCGGTGGTGTTTCTCCCCGGGGGATCAGCACAAAGTCTCTGCCCGCTCCGTCCCGGACTTCCACCCACCCTTTTTCAATGGGATTAACGGAAAAGCCCCCAATGCTCATAAAGCTTATTTTATCTGACTTCGTGTCCGATGCCTCTTGTTGTTTGTCATCTGAACGGCACCCGGTCAGCATAAGCAAACCGCAGATCAGTATTGCCAGCACCTTTTTTTTCATGATTTGTTCCCCTGACAATGGCCCGGAGCCATGGTCATTTATTTAATTTTTTGTCCATGGGAGACTTTAAACTCTCCCTTTTTGACTCTTTTTTCCCAGAGATACATGAACAGTCCCAGGGTGAAACACAACATGCCCACAAAATAGTAATATTTTCCCGGATCATTTTTGATAATGACATGAATAAATCGTCTCCGTCCCATTCCCCCACTGGTTTTGGGGGCAAAATCTTTCAAATGGATGGAAATGGGGGAAAAATAGATGGGTTGATTAAATCCCAGGGTGGCATGTTTTTTCCTGTGATCATTTTCAATTTCAATGACGGCCTTTACGTTAATGGCTCTTTTTTCCATGTGGGCAATGCGATCTCCCCAGTAGTAATCAATATCAAGTTTTTTCAGGGTGATGGTACAGGCCGGGGAACTCAGAGATATGGATTTCCCTGGCAGCAGGACCTTTCCCATGTGGGTACCGGCACCCAAATAGCTGATGAGATACCCCAAAAACATCAGCAGCATGCTGTAGTGCATGATGTGGGGAGATAATCTCAATAAAAATTGAATGGGTGTGGAAAATGACCTGCGGTGTTTGATCAACTTTGTCATGCGATGGGTGGTGCAGACAAAGGTGTTGATGGAAAGGCTTGCCAGCAGTCCCACCAGTATAAATAACCAGGCCGTATGTTTTAAATAGTGAAACCCATAAGTCATGGCCCACTTATAAAATCCCATATCATTGATGGGGGCAAAAAGTTCTGGATGATATTTCAACGGATGATATCCAACAAAAAGATCCACCATCATAAGACCCATGATAACCAGGGTCAGGTGAATATGCCCACAAAAAGACCAAACCGCATGCAAGGTTTTCACAAGAGCCCTCCCGGCCATCTGAAAATGCCAAGTTCTGGCACACAGGTACTGACAAACATAATCACCGCCCCCAGTAGGGCCAGGATCGAGCGTGGAACGGGCCGGTATAATCTGGGAATGAGATGAAGATGCAAAAACAGGGTATAATAGAGCCACACCGCCATGGTGGTGCTCAAAAGCGGATCATCCCAGATAACCGGGGAACCCCACCCCAGGTAAGCCCACATGGCACCGGAAAAAATGGACAGGGTCCAGAAAAAAAATCCCCACATGGCAGTGCTGCTCATTTTTTTTGTATTTTCTGAAATGTCTGACCCCATTAAGATCATTAATGCCCAGATGCCGGACATAAAAAACATGGCCTTGCCCACAACCCCAAAGAGAAAGAAAAAATGGGAAAAGAGGGTTTTAAACTGTAAAAACGGAAGATAGTAATCATTGGGAAATAACAGTGCTGTGATGGCCAGAAATGACACTGTCAGGGTATGGACAGGATGACCGGAATGGGAAAGAAGCGGTTTGATGCAACAAAAACCAAGGATGCAAGGCACAAAATAAGAACCCTGGTAAAGGGGAAGCAGGGGAAAAGAGATGTAGTACCGGACCCCCAGGGACAGGGCGTTACAAAGACATCCCACGGTTAAAAAAACTATGGCACCGGTTCTGTAATGCCGGAGCATGAAGGCCAGGCTGATGATGTAGCAGATGGTTGCCGCCAGGAAGCTGTCCTGTATGAATTCAGACATGGTGGTAGATAGCCTCCTCTAATGGGCGATGGGCAAGCCAGATGGAGGTGCCAAGAGAGAGGCAAGTGCAGGTAAAATATCTTGTTCGGTGTTTCATGTCCCATCCCTAAACGCAAAAAATCCACAGATTATAATTACCAAATCCGTGGATTTCCCTTTTTTATCCATGGGAGCATATTGGACAGACTGCATTCCCATGCAATGTGTCCTGAAACAATTTAACTTAACGTGTCGACGCCACATCGACATGTTAACCAGCTAGCACTCACAGGTCAGGCCAATGAGGTTTTGCGTGTCATGTAGCAGGGGCAGAGTGGATCCATACGTCCCTGTGGTTAAATTACTTCCCTTCACCAGGCAGGTCTTCTGACTTTCGGATCACTCTACTGACTGCGCCTTCCCAGATGTTAAAATCCAGTGACATGCTTGCAGCCTTCGTCCCCGATTACAGCGGCGGGCCCGTTCCCGATTTTCACGGAATTCCCTATTTGCAATAGCAAAACCTGATAAACTGTCTGCATAAATTACAAAGTACGAAAAGAAAAGTCAAGCCCAAAAGAACAAGTGAATCAAGAGCGGCTATTTGGGGAACCCAGTCTTCGACTTTTTCCATTACGTTGAAACAATAAAAATAAAAAACGTCGAAAATAGGGGGCATGGAATCTACATCCCATAAATCAAGAAAAAGTTGGAATCATTCCTTGCCCCCCAAAACCGTTATAATCAGCTTTTGGGCTCATCTAAAGGATGCCAAAATGAGGACTTATTCTGCTTTACTTTTACAAATAACATTGTTAGAAGATGCACAATAAAAATAACCAGGTGCAATTTTTTCATTTTATCCATGGAAAAACACTTAATAGGGAACTCCGTGCAAATCGGAGACGGACCCGCCGCTGTAACCGGGGACATCCATCGCACTATGCCACTGACGTTTTAAACGTTGGGAAGGCGCGATGAAGAATGAATGATCCGGAAGTCAGAAGACCTGCCTGGAACTATAGATTAAGAATGCACCTCATGGTACCTGGTGTGTTTCTCATACACGTGGATTAAAAACGTAATCCCCGTATCGGCTTTTGCTGCCGGTACGGGGATTTTTTTTTGAGCAAAATACAAACAGGGATAACCATAAGTCGATTTACCTTCAAAAAGGTGCAGGACACACAGCTGTAATCATCTACCACCGGTGGGCTGCAGGGTCACAAATGAAGTAAAACCGGCTTGAGAGGTATCTGTAAAAACAGGATCGGATAATGGCAAGAGGCGTTTATAAAATATCAAAAAAAATTCACAATTCATGGCAGTAGCCACCTGCCACAACGAGAATTGAAACCCACATGATTCCAATTTGTGGACGGCGTTTCTTATAAACCACCATGGTCGGTCCATGGCATTTGCCCATGATTTATCCACAACGAAACAGTAAGAAATATTAACAAGGATATCCAGGTTATACCAACTCAAGTCGACCCGTGGGAATCACCCTCTGATTATGCACTGTTACGGAGGCCCATTTTTTAATAATTAGTTTTTATTCAGGAGATAAAGATGAAAAAGTTGTTGGCCGTCACACTGCTATTTGGTTTTATCCTGTGGGTACCGGGTATTCATGCAGACACCCGACCTGCCGACATCACCATGGGCGATATCATTGTTACCGCCTCAAGATCTGAACAAAGCCAGGATCAGGCTCCCTCTGCAACAAGTATCATTACCCGGGAAGATATTGAAAAATTTAATATCCAGACCCTGGATGAAGCACTGAGATATGAAACCAATGTCTACCATCGCAACGGTACAGGAATTTTGATGACATCAAAGTCCATTAATCTCAGGGGAATACCCGGCTCCAGCCGAACGTTGATCATGCTCAACGGTATTCCCATGAACAGCGGATTCAATGGCAGTGTCAACTGGAACAACATTTCCATGAACAATGTTGAACGTATTGAAATTATCCGTGGAAGCGGTTCTTCCCTTTATGGCGGTAATGCCATGGGCGGTATTATCAATATCATAACAAAAGACCCGGAAAAATTTGAAGCAAATATCACCATGGGATATGGAGAACAGGGCAGCTACAACGCAGGATTTTCCCTGGGCAGTAAAAAAGATCGCCTCTCATTTTTACTTGGAGCAGAAACCCAGTCAACCAATGGATATGCCCCCTACCTGCGTCACCGTCCAGTAAAAGACGGTGACGGAGACTTGACAGGCGGATGGTCCAGTCCGAGTAATAGCGGAAGTGATTATTGGGTCATTGGTGACAGGGGGAACCTGTCTGCTTCTAACAAAAATGCAAACCTCCTGGTAGCCTATGAGACAAGCGACGCTGGCCAACTGCGCTTTGACCTCCAGTTCGGTTTCCACGAGTCTGAATACGGGGAGCCCCACACCTACATTACAGATGCACTTGGCAACCCCGTGTGGTCCGGTAATATTAATGCTGGTGACGGAAAATATGTCCCCATCAAATACAGCGATTTTCTCTATGGCAGCAGGAAACTTGAGCAATCGTTTATCCTGCCGTCCATTACTTACAAAGAACGATTTGGTGGATTGGATTTTCTTGGAACCGTATCCTATAAGCACCTGGTCAACACGTTTGGGGAAGAAGATGCTTCAGGCGATGATACCTATCAGAATGCATCTGGAACCCTTTTTGATCGTGAACTGGATACTCTGACCATGGATCTTCAGCTTGGCATGGACGTGGGTGCCGACCACTATCTTACAATTGGCGGATTTTATCGGCACGATGATCTCAGCAGGGATACCTACGGACTGACATATTTCAGGGATCTGGATTCTAAGCAGGACAAAGAGTTTATCATCCGGGGGAAAGAATCTCTGCATGCGTTATACTTTCAGGATAAATGGGATATTTTGGACGTATTAACACTTTATGCCGGGGTACGATGGGATTCCTGGCAGGCCAATGACGGAAAATCAGGAAAAATAAATGCAGTTGTTGATATTGAAGATTATGAAGAAGATCATCTCAGCCCAAAACTTTCAGCAGTATGGCAGGTTGCCGGTAACACCAGCATCCGATGCAGTGTTGCCAATTCCTTCCGGGGCCCCACCATCAGTGAGCTGTTTTATCTTCCCAGCTCAAGTTATGTAGCCAATCCTGACCTGAAACCGGAAACCATGTGGAACTATGAAATCGGTGCGGATCAGTACTTATTAGATCGTAAAATAAAACTATCCGGAGCAATTTTTCACAGTGTGATTGAGGATATGATATCCAGAAGAAAAGTGGATGGCGTCCGGTTTTATGATAATTTCTCCGAGGCTGAAGTTGATGGATTGGAATTGTCTGTTTCAGCTGACGTGACTGAATGGATGAGATTATGGGGAAATGTATCCTTTAACAGCACTGAAATTACAGAGGATGACACCGACCCTGATGTTCGGGGTAACTATCTTCCCGGAGTACCGAAAGTTGTCGGGAATATTGGCTGTGATGTTGTTTATTCAACAATCAACCTGAGTCTGGGAGGAAACTTTCTTGGCAGGGAATATACCTCCAGTGATAATTCCGATGAAGCGGATCTTCGTGGAGGCTACGCTGAGCGCTGGCTTTGGAATGCCAAACTATCCTATACTCCCAAGGATTGGATCGAGGCTTCCATCTCTGTTGAGAATATTTTTGATACCCAAGATTATGAGTGGGTTTACATGGAACGGGGCAGGTTTATCCACGGTGAAGTGAAATTCATGTTCTAAACCTGGAACTTAACTTTGCGATGCACAACAACAGTTAATCGCAATCCTCTACACTGATTTGGCATAGGGGGAATAGCTTTCCACCTGTCTTTCTATATTGTTCCCTGATGCTCATCTCTCAGTCATCGGTGCGCCGGGCAACCGTGGTAACACTTCCGGATTGCCGGACATTCCAATAGGTATGGGCGAAGCCTTCGACAAGCGCTTAGCCTATGCTTCTTTTGTATCAACTCAACAGAATTAATCAATATTTTTTGCTTCGATAATCATTTTTTATGTTGATATTTATTTTAGAGAAAAATTAGGGAAACGGTATGGCAGGTAAACAAGTTGTTACGGCAATTGCCGTGGGGGTCTGGTGTTTGTTTCTATGTTTTTCCACAGCTTCAATGGCCTCGGATGACAGTGATGCCATCACGATCACTGCCAAAGAGATTGAAGCCATGAACGTCAATAGCATGGCAGATATATTAAACCAGGTACCAGGGGTCCGGTGCGGAGATACATCCGTTTCCATCCATGGATCATCCAAGGTTAAAGTCTATGTTAACGGAAAGCCCCTCAACGATCCCACCTCCTCCCACGGCGGAGTCCGATGGGATATGGTGAATATAGATAATATTGAAAAAATTGAAATATTTAAGGGCAAGGGCGGAGTGTCCCATGGAAGCGATGCCGCAGGTGGTGTGATTCTGATTTCCACCCAAAAAATCAGTACATTCAAAGGAAACATCAAAACCCATGCAGGTAAAGAGGATGTATTCAACGCCAAAACAAATGCCACCATGGTTCTCGGATCAATGGGCCTTGGCCTGTCCGGAGAGTACAACACCGATGATGGATACAAAATCAATAATGATAAGGAGACCCACAGGCTGGGGGGGCGGATTGAATACTCCCCCGGGGATGCCATGGACTTTATTTTAACCGCCGATCACATGAAGGATGAGCGTGGATTGAGTGGGTTGCCCGCTTTTCCCACACCTTTTTCCCGTAAAGAAACAGATATCTCTATTTTCTCTTTCTTGTCTTCATTTAAATCCCTCACCGCTAAAACATACCTCAATCAGGGAGAGAAGCACAACACCGATATTGGTAAAGGTCTGGATAAAACCATTAAGGTGAAAAAACTGGGCCAGGATGTCAATTACAGCTGGCAGTTGAACGAGGAGAATGGCTTCAATTTTGGTGCAGCCTGGGATCTGGACAGGGCCTCGGGAACGGCCTTTTCCCGCAAAGAGGAGTATTCTTTATCTGCCTTTTCAACCTGGTCCAAAGGGTTTGAATCCCTGCCGATCACCCTTTCCATGGGCCTTCGCGGCAATTATAACTCGGATTTTGAGAATGCCGTAAATCCCGAGTTAAAAGTGGTTTATAAGAGAAACAACTGGCAGGTATCGGCATCCTATAATCGTGCCAACAACACGCCCTCATTCTACAATAGATACAATGAAACTTCTTCCACCATTCCCAATCCTGATCTGACCATGGAAACAGCAAATAATTATGAACTGGGACTTTCCATGGCCCTTTCCGCTTCACTTTCCACCCACGCGACGTTGTTTTATAATCAACTCAAGGATAAAATCACCTATATTCGCAATGATTATGGCATTGGCCAATATCAAAATGTAGGGGAGGTAACCTACAAGGGAGCAGACCTGGGGGTTAAGTATACCCCCCTGGAACAGCTATCCATCAACGGTTCATACACCTACCTTGAGGCAAAAAATGAAAAAACAGGGTTGTGGCTCACGGCCAAACCTGCCCATCAGGCAAATGTGAATTTTAATATTACCCCCACCCAGAAATTATTTTTAAATCTGAATTTACTGTACACATCAAAGAACTACACAAACAAAGCCAATACCCAAAGTGTTTCAGAATATTTCATTGCAAATGCCCGGGCAGAATATTTTTTCCAAAAATTCAGTATTTTTTCGGAAATAAAGAATCTTGCCGATACCACATATTATTTTGTGGATGGCCTGCTTGCCCCCCCCCTGTTGTGGACTGTAGGAATGAAATATAAATTCTAATATTGTTGAGCTTTACTTTAACAATAAACCGCATGCCCCGGATCTTGAGCCAAGATCAGAAACACCAGCGCGGGTATAAAAGATATTGACTATTTATAAAAAAGGTGCTTAAAGCCATCTAATAAAGTTGTTTGGGTGCTTAATACGCATAGGGACGTCCGGAGGGTTCAGCCAGGAGAAAATGGTCTACCACCCGGATGTCTTGAACAGGGAACCCCGTGAAAGTCGGGGACGGGCCCGCCGCTGTAATCCTTATTTTTCTTTTTTTAAGGAAAAGCCGTTTCAGTTGAGTATGCCACTGCCTTGACGTATTTAATCTGTTTTTCAGCTTACGAAATGCTGATTTTCGACAAATGATATCATTCCATTGATGTTGAAAATCAAATTTTGAAAAAGCTGTTCTGTAATTTAAAAGTTAAAAAAACAGATAAAATACCGGGTGGGAAGGCTGCTGAAAGGGTAAGGAGAGTCAGAAGACCTGCCTGAACAATAGTGAACTATTTTTTCGTGGACAGGAAAAATGGTTTTATGATCCTGCCGGATAAACATGGGACATCCCAGGTCGTTTTTATAGTAATTTGGGGTGTTTTTTTGTGTCTGATTTCATTGTCTGAAATTTAATGGTTTTTCGCATTGCTGCAAATAAGCCATGTTCAGGACGACCCTCACAAATTCACTTCAAATCGTAAATTGTTGTCCGTGTTAAAGGGAAGCCAATGCCTGAAGCTGAATCCTTGTTTTGCCTGTTCCGCAGGCTATGACAATGTTCAATTCGGATCATCAGCTTTGATGGACATCTACGTCATCAAGCGTAATTGTTCGCCATGATCAAAAACCGTTTTAGGAAAAAATCAAGGAGGTGGGATGTCTTTTAATGTGTTCCTGCCAAATTGTGTTTACGAAGGAAAAAAAATGAAAACATGGGTAATTCCTGCCTTGATGGTAGGTATTTTAATTCTGGGCCAACCGGCCTGGGCCAATTCACCGATCCAAGACGAAGTCTCTGTACTGGAATCCATAATAGTGACGAATTCCGGACAAAAAACAAAACTGCTGGACACCAATGCCTCCATCCATGTGATCACGGCAAAGGACATTAGGAATAGCGGCCAGAGCAGTACCGCTCAACTGATTGCATCCATCCCGGGAGTGGTAAATCAGAAATCAGGTTCCCAGACTTATCTTAGTATCCGTGGAACAAGAACGGGTATGTCCGGCGGACCCAAAATTTATTTAGACGGTCGTCCCCTTAATGTTGGAGTTTATGATTACAGCAAAATTGACAGTATCCCCCTGAACAATATCGAAAAGATAGAGGTGATCAAATCTCCGTCGACTTCCAAATACGGTGCCAGTGCTGCCAGGGGGGTGATCCTGATCACGACCAAAAAAGGGAATGACTCGGATGATGCGTTCAACGGCATGGTTTCTGCCGAATACGGATCCTGGGATACAAAAAAACTCAATGCTTCAGTATTGGGTAAAAAGGAGCGGGTAGATTACAGCATTTCCGCATATGTCAACGAGTCAGATGGTTACCGCAATGACGACCAGGAGAACAAAAGCGTAGACGGTCAGATAGGCTGGAAATTTGACGGTGGCCGCATTGACTGGATCACAGGATTCAATGATTCGTTCAATAAATATCCCGTCGGGCTGGCCGAGTGGCAGGTGGAGCAGGATCGCACAGTGGCGGCGTCCAATACAAAGGAGGACGGTAGCGGGTACTTGATGCTTCCCAATGAGTCAGATGAAAACTTGTTCTCTACAATGGTAACAATAGAATATGATAAAAATGACTGGCTGTTTAATTCATCCGTAGGATTCAGCCGGGATGAACAGGATTTCTTTTATAAAAAATACCTCAATAGCAGTTCCAGTTCTTATAAGAATTATAAGGACGACCGTGTTGAAAACCTGTATGACGTTAAGGTCAGTGTGGGTAAGGAATTTAACGGCGCCAAATTTTTCAATACCCTTTCATTTGGCATGGATTATAAATTCAGTGATTTTGAGCAGGACAGACTCTATCTCTATGACACAACGGGAAAGTATGATGCTAAGGAAGCGGCAGCAGATATAGAGTCTGAAAAAAAACTGTTCGGCATTAACCTGAACCATGAGTTATCCTGGGATATCTACCGCTTGCAGAGCGGCCTTCGATACAATCATGTCAGTTATGATCTGACCAACCGTACACCTAATTCAATAAGTGTTAATTATGAGAACGACATTGATTGGAGTATTTCACCTTCAGTGAGTGTTTTAGACAATGCCAATCTTTTTGTTACCTGGAATCATTCAAATTTTTACCTACCCATCGGGTATTACAGTTCTAATATGTCCTATGACAATCCCAACACCCGGGCTGAGGATCTGGAACCAGAAATATATGATACAATTGAGGGGGGATGGAAGCATCAATTTAACAAGGCCTTCAACTACAGCCTGATTTTGTACCGAACCCGGGTAGAGGATAAAATCGTCTCATATTATGATACCAGCGACGATTTTCAAGGCCGCCACAATGCTGGTACCAGTATTCATCAGGGTATTGAGGCTGAAGTGGACGGCCGTCCCCTGGATTGGCTGGGCTACCGGATCAGTTTCACCACCATTGATGCAGAATGGGATAAAGGTCAGGCCAAGGCCTACGAAACTCCTGGCGGAACATATGCAGTAACCGATTTGTCCGGCAAAAAGGTGAATTATGTGCCAGACTACGAATATACTGTGGGTATGGATTTTTATCCTGTCCGGAACAGCCGTTACGGTTCTTTGACCATCGCCCTGGATCTCAGGGGATTTGGCGAGCAGTATGAGGATTATAACAATAACCTGAAAATGCCAGCGGCCGACTTCCTGGACGCCAAAATCATATGGGCACTTAAGGGCTTGGAATGCTATCTTACCTGTAGTAATATCTTCGATAAAGAATGGGATAAAGTGGTGAATGCATCGGGAAAGGCGCATTCTTCATTTAAAACGGGATCAGGATTTTATCCCCAGGACGGCCGGTATATCGGTTTTGGTGTTGCCTACCGCTTTTAAAAAAATATGAAATGGTTCCGGAAAAAGATATCACCAAATCCGGAATCATTTTTTTTTAATTAAGGAGATGGCTGAATCCGGAAGATGGGATGATAGCCCCCATCTCTTCCAGGATGGCCTTGCCCCCTTGTGGAATCCTCAAAGGTGAATCAGGTCAGGATATCGGTCTATCCGTGACGGTTATACTCAAAAACCCAATTGATTAAAACGATTTCAAGGATAAATCATGAAAATAGCCATCTATGGAAAGGGTGGTATCGGAAAATCCACCATTTCAGCCAATCTGTCTGCGGCCCTTGCCCATGGCGGCAAAAAGGTGTTGCAGATCGGATGCGATCCCAAGCATGACTCCACCCGTCTGCTTCTGGGGGGAAAACGCATTGTGACAGCCCTGGATTACATGAAAAATACCCCCGTGGCACGACAACGCCTGGACCAGGTTCTCCATGTGGGATACAAAGGCATTGTGTGCGCCGAGGCCGGTGGCCCGGAACCCGGCGTGGGGTGTGCCGGACGGGGGATATTGAGTACTTTTGCCCTGTTTGAGCGCCTTGGCCTTGATATGGATGCCTTTGATGTGGTGCTGTATGATGTGCTGGGGGATGTGGTATGCGGCGGATTTGCCGTTCCCCTGAGACGAGGGTTTGCCGACATCGTATATGTGGTGACCTCGGAAGAGTTCATGTCCATTTATGCGGCCAATAACATCCTTAAAGGGGTCAAGAATTTTGATGAGGGGGGCCATCGTCTGGCAGGGTTGATTCTCAATAGTAGGGGAGCTGATGAAAACCGACATCCTGTGGAAGGCTTTGCCAGGAATATTAAGCTTCCCGTAAAACAGGTAGTGCCCAGAAGTGAATTATTCAGAAAAGCTGAAATGATGGAAAAAACCGTGATTGAAGCTTTCCCTGATTCCATGGAGGCCCGGGCCTTCTATGATCTTGCCAAAGATGTCCTGGAAAACAACACCTTTTATCCGGCCCGATTTCTCAATGAAGACTTTCTTGAACAGCTGATTTTACAAGATAATACCTTACAGACAGAAAAATATTCTGAAAATACGGCCCCACCCAAAACCCTTGATATTGATGTAAAGCCTCCAGAGAAGAGCTTCCAGGAAAAACCCAGTGCCCAAAAGCCGGTTTTTTTATCTAAAAGTCTCCTCACCCGGGAACCCCTGCACGGTTGCGCCTTTTCCGGAGCCTTGGCCACCACCACCCAGATCAAGGACACCATCACCGTGGCCCACGGCCCCAGAAGCTGCACCAACATCGCCTGCCAGGCTATATTATCCGCAGGTTTCAGGCTGTTTACCCGGAAAAAAATCCTGCTTGAAAACCAGGTGGCCCCGGCGGTGATCTCTTCGGACATGGACGAATCCGTGGTGATTTACGGGGGTAAAGACAATCTTGTGCAAACCCTTCAACGGGCCATGGATCAAAATCCCAAAGCCGTGTTTCTGGTAACCACCTGCCCCTCCGGGCTTATTGGGGATGATCCCCTTGCCGCCATCAATGAAATCCAACATCGCACCCCTGATATACCAGTGATCCCCATCACATCCGACGGTAACCTTCGGGGGGATTACATGCAGGGGGTGATCAATGCCTGCATGGAAGGGGCTGCGGTATTGATGGATAAAAGCGTTAAACCCGAATCCCATTGTGTAAATATCCTGGCGGAGAAAAATATCGCCTTTAACGCAGAGAGTAATTTTAACACCGTTGTGGACATTCTCAAGGAGATGAACATTGATGTCAATTGCCGGTTTGTGAGAAACACCTCTGTGGAACAATTGAAAAATTTTCTTAAAGCCCCCTTAAATCTGCCAGCTTACACCGACTATTTTGGTCGTCTCATGGCAGTCTTCATTGATGAACGATGGAAAATCCCCACGGCAAAACACCCCTTTCCCGTGGGATTTTCTGAAAGCATTGCCTGGGTCAGGGAGATTGCCGATTTTTTCAATGAACCCATTGCAGGGGAACAAGTCATTGACAGCCATCGTAAGCACTATGAAACCATGATTGCAAGATATGGATATGCCCTTAAAGGGCGGAAACTCATGATCCTCACCTACATGCATAACGTGGACTGGATTGTGGAGGCTGCCTTTGATCTGGGCATGGAGGTTATCAAGGTATGTGTCCTGAATTTTTCCCAGGATAATCTTTTTATCACCCGATACCCGGACCGTTTTGAGGTGGAAACAGACTATGATCCAGCCAAAAGAGATGGGGACCTGGAACGCTTAAAACCGGATCTTCTCCTGGGAAATTATACCCCCAAGAATCTGCCCCATCCACTGCATGTGGATATCATTCCCATGTGTCCGGATGTGGGATTTTACGGTGGGCTTGCCTTTGCCCATCGCTGGGCAACCTTAATTAAAGCACCGGTCACCGAAGGATGGAAAAATGATGCCCTCTGATGGTTCAAATGTTATACCTGACAGCTTTACCGGGGCCATTGTGGCCATTGAAGGCATCCGAGATGCCGCAGTATTACTCAATGGTCCCACAGGATGTAAATTTTATCATGGCGCGGTTTCTGAGAATCAAATGCCCCGAACCGATTTTCTTGATCCCCTCTATTATTCCGAAAAGTTCTATTTTGGCCAGCCCCGGGTGCCGGTGACCTTTCTGGATGATTATGATTATGTATTTGGAGCCACGGACAAGCTTGAGAAAATTTTACCTGTGGTGGCTCAAAAAGGCCATGGACTCATTGGGGTGATCAATTCGCCGGGGGCCGCCCTCATCGGCGATGACCTACTGCGGTTTATTAAAAATGCCAACCTGCCCGTGCCCTGTATAGCCGTGGAAAACACAGGGTTTTCCCAACCCCTGACATCGGGATTTCAAAACACTGTCATGGATGTGTTCACCCGCATTTCTCCGCCGGAACTTCCCCGGGAAAAGGGCTGTGTCAATTTGATGGGAATCTCCATTTTCCACCATCATTGGCAGGGAAATATTGCAGAACTCACCACTCTTTTACAGGCCTGTGGCATTCGGGTGAACACCACCATCTGTGCGGGGTGTACCCTGGCTGAACTTAAAAACATAAGTTCAGCCCAGTTCAATGTTGTTATCCATGCCGAGTATGCAGATGCACTGGTGCTCTTTATGGCAGAGCGGTTTAATATGGACAGTTTTATCCCCCCGAATGGGGCTCCTGTGGGGTTTAAGGCCACGGAATCTTGGATATCCGGGGTGTGTGAAAAGCTTGATGTCAGCCCTGCCCCGGCCATGAAGTTAATTAAATGTGCCCGGCAAAAAAGCCATGAAGCCTTAAATCGATTCAATGCCCTGACAGGCCTGCCCAAGGGAGCCACCTTTGCCGTGGATGGGGATGCCTCCCTGGCATTGCCCCTGGCGACATGGCTTTATGAGTACCTTGGCATGGTGCCGGTTTCCATCCGGATAAATACAGGGATGCCAGAATCCATGGATAAAATAAAATCATTTCTTCAAGCCATAGATTGTGCCGGGGCATGGCAGGCACCCATGGAAAACGAAACTCCGGATGTGGTTTTTGGAAGCGGGGCTGTGATTGCCCGCCTGGGCCTGTGCGGTGATCCCTTTACCGGTATTGAGCTTTCTCTGCCAGCGGGTACGTATCAGCATGTGATTCCCAAAACATATATGGGCCCCCAAGGGAGCCTTTACCTCATTGAACGAATCATCAACGGGCTGGCCGCTTGTTGAAAAGGATGTGATCCTGACACCCTGCATTCACTCTCCTCTGGAGCTGTTCCACGCGGCTGACGTACACCCGTTCAGGCTTGCCTGCGGATCATTTGCAGCCCAAAACATGATACCGCTCCACCTGCCAGGCCTGCCCTGCCCTGCCCCATAATCAAATCCATATCCGGCCTCCTTGAAATGAACCCGGCCTCCGGCATTCCATTGGTGATCCCCACCACCTGCGATTGGGTGGTTAAATTCAGTGAACTGACCAGTCTTTATGATACGACAGATATCCATTTCATGGAGTTACCCCATTTAAGGGAAGCCGAACGGTCAGCAAAAAGATGGCACAATGAAATCAAAATTTGAGGTTGATCATAGCGTCGGCCGCCTTGTGGTGGATTTTCAACATTGAACAATAAATTCTGTCATTACAGGCTCTTGTGATGAGTCGAATTTTATCTCCCGTAGAGTGGCCCATCTTATGATCAACCCCAAAATATGCCTTTACCCGCAAGGCCAAGAAGTAGAATGAAAATGGCTTTGTGGGCAAGGCTCCCTGCTTTCAAAGGTCTTGACGGCCATAGGTTCCTCACAATCGGCATATTTTAATTTGATCATTATTCCAAATCTTATTACATTTACTAAGTTCTAATATTTTGTTAGTCTACTGCCGCTAAATGCATGGACAAAAAATTCTTCCTGTTAGAATTTTGAATAGTGCCCATCATCAAGGCAATTGTTTGATGCATCAAGAGGAAAAAATTTATATCCTGCTACTTATCACAAATAAGCCGTGAAAAAAATTCAAGAAAGTAAAGGAGAACCAGTGTATGCCGAAACGAAACGATTTTAAGAAAGTTCTGATCATTGGTTCAGGCCCAATTGTTATTGGGCAGGCTGGAGAATTTGATTATCCCGGGTCCCAGGCGTGTAAGGGGCGTTGAGGAGTCTGAGTTACCAGATTGTGTTGGTCAATTCAAATCCAGCCACAATCATGACCGACCCTATTTATGCGGATGCAACATATATTGAGCCGCTGAATGTGAAAACCATTACGCAGATTATTGAAAAAGAACGGCCAGATACAATTTTGCCCAATTTGGGTGGTCAAACCGGTCTTAATCTAACCTCTTTGCTCCATGAAGAAGGGGTCCTTGAAAAATTCAATGTAAAAGTAATCGGCGTTCAGGTAGACGTGATAAAACGCGGTGAAGATCGTATTTATTTTAAAGAAACAATGGATCAGGTAGGTGTTGAAATGCCGAAAATCAAAGCAGCCCACACCCTAAAATAAGCCGTTGAAATTGCAGAAGATATGGGATTTCCTCTTGTGATTAGACCGGCATACACCATGGGCGGTATAGGTGGCGGCCATGTCTATAATATGGAAGAATTTGCCATGGCCGATTCATTCCCACAAGCCTTTTTCAAAGCACAAGAAGCAGTGCAGCAAACGCTACCCACTTCCGGCACCGTACTGATCACTGTTGCAGAACGGGACAAAAAAAGCATACTGGAAGCAGCTCAGGAGTTTATTAACATTGATTTTGCTATCCGCGCCACTGAGGGCACTTGGGTAGTAAATTAAAGTTACTACCCAAATAAAATTCAAACCATTTTTTAAAATCTTCCCAAGATGTTCCGGCAACAGAATTGGCCAAAAACAATCATAAATCAATAACAATTTAATGAGGTGAAAAATTAAAAATATCATATTTACTATTTTAAATACACTCTATCATAATATGATTGAGATTTTTTAAAAATGACACTAAAAATCAATCAAGCCATTGAGCTTATTTCCACATGGCAAGGAAAATCGCTTTCTTTTAAACCCATTTATGGCTTCAATATTAGCATTTGC
>JASFYZ010000238.1:0-18950 GCA_045046665.1 Desulfobacterium sp. | reverse complement strand
GGGAAATAAAGCCTGCTTACCTTTTAAACGCCGGGGGCCATTCAAAAGGATTCCCTGAATTCACGGACTTATTGAGAACTTACCCAGGCCCTTGCCAACACCTTTATATCGTTGGAAACGCAGTTTTTCCTTTTATTGAGGGGATCCCTGAATAAAGGGATTTCTTTCAATAATGGTAAAACTGCAAAGTGAATATTCGGCCAGCACACCATCTTCACCTATTTTGTCCTGCTCATAGCATTCGTATGCTATTCAGTCCCAAAGAGGCGAATATGGGGCACTGGCCAAACATTTACATAACCCGAATATTTATCCTGCAAATGAGGGATTTTCTTAATATTTAGAATATTGCATTGGGAAGCCAAGTAGCGATTTGTGGAAAAATCATTACCAGCAGGAGCACCGCCACCTGAATCATGACAAAGGGAGGAACTGCCTTCCAGATGTCCCTTGTGGTAATACCCATGGGGGCGACCCCTTTCATCATTATCAGCGCCCATCCAAAGGGAGGCGTTAAATAGGCCACCTGCATGTTTAAGATAAACAAAATGGAGAACCATATGGGATCAAAGCCAAGTAGCCTTGCAATGGGCATCATGATGGGAGCACAGATGGTTACCACCGCATAATCATCCATGAACATGCCAAAAATCAGCAGTATAAATTGCATGCAGATGAGCACAATCCAGCGGTTGACTTCCAGGGACTGGATAAGTTCCATGATCATATCTTGGGCTCCGGCACTGCCATAAAATACGCCGAATAATGTGGCTGGAATAAGTATCCACAGAACCATACCGGTTATTTTAAGGGTCTCGGAGCAGGAATCGGTGATAACCTGGAAAGTCAGTCTGCGGTGGACGGCACAGATGACTATGGCTCCAAGTGCCCCCACCCCGGCAGCTTCCGTGGGGGTGGTCACGCCAAGAAAGATGGAGCCCAGTACCAGCAACACAAGCATGCATGGAAGGAAAATTTCACCAAGGGCTTTCCAGCGCATGCCCCAAGTGACATCTATTGTTATTTTAGGCAGATCATTTGGGCGGATAATGCCGACAAAAACGATGTAAGCAACGTAGAGCAGTGCCAGTATAAGTCCAGGTATCATACCGCCAAAAAAGAGTTTGCCAATGGAGATGCGGGCGATGAAGGCGAAAATAATCATGATGATAGCAGGGGGGATTATTTCACCCAGTACGCCTCCGGCCATGACGGAACCCAATGCAATGGATTTACTGTAGTTGTGTTTTAGCATGGCCGGGACCGCCACCAGCCCCATGGTCAAAATGCCGGGGCCGAAGCCGCCACACATGGCAAGGGAGACGCATACACCAATGGAGACGATGGCAAGACCTCCGCGAATACCGGACAACCAGTAACTCAAGCCGTTGTACATTCGTTCTGAAATACCGGACTGTACCAGAAAATTGCCCATGATTAGAAACAGCGGTATGGTCATTAATGTGGGACTGGTTATTTGCTGGTAAGTGGTGGTGGCAACGGTGTAGACCCCATCCGGCCCATCAACTATATAGGTCATCAGAACGGTGATGCCACCCAATGCAAAGGTGACGGGAATACCAAGGGCAAGCAACAACAGCAGACCGCCGAATAAAACTAAGGTAATCAGTTCAATACTCATTGATAATAATTCCTATAACGGTCATGTCCTGGCGGACACAACATAATGATGAAAATAGTGTTCTGCCACCACCGGGCTCTGCTGTGGGCGCTCCGGTGCTGCATTTTCTTATAAATCGCCACGGGCGGACCGGATTTTATGCCACTCTGCCCACAACAAAGAATACCGAAAGTTTCTTTAAAATTTACATGGCCAATGATTGACGATGAGCATCATCGTTTATTTCTTAGGGCCATACACTGCAATACAAGCCAGTATGAACAGAGCGGTGCCAATGGGCATGAACATTTTGAGCGGATAGAGAGGCAATTTAAACACTCCCATGGCCTTTTCTTTCATCTGCCAGGCATCGATTCCCATGACACTGCTTTTCCACAGCAGCGTGCCCAGAAAAAAAAGGGCGATGATAAGGGTGAGCCATCGAACAAAGGTCTTCATGACAGGGGGGTAGTGCTCGTACAGCATTTCAATGCGGATATGGCTTTTATGAATCAACGTATACCCTCCTGCAATCAGGGCAAAAACTCCAAACAGCTGCTTGTTGATCAACCATGCCCACGAGGTAGGGGCGTTGAAGGCATAGCGTGAAATTACCTCAAAAGTGATAATGGCCATTATTAGGAGGATTAAAAAACTGCCAACCTTGCCAACTGTTTCAATGAGGCGTTTGATGCCATCAGAAAAAGTATTCATTAGGTCATTTCCATTAAATGGCGGTGCAATCACCCTTGGGGCTGCACCGCCTTGTTATATTGTTACAGGAGCCTTGAATTACTCAGTACCCCAATGAAAATAGCCAACTCCCCAGGCATTAATTCACGCCTCTCCATTTTTTGATCATTCTGATGGCCTCTGCACAGGCTTCGTCCTGGGTGGCAAGTTCATCCCAGATCTTGTAAGCTGCCTTTCTGTACTGCTCCTGGCAGTCGGCATCAAGAACGTTTTCGATGACTTTTCCCTCTTTAACAAGCCCTTTAACCGCTTCCATCTCTTTTTTATAGGCATCCACCGTTGCGTGCCAATAGTCTTTAGCTGCTGCTCCAAGTGCCTCTTTTAAGTTATCCGGCAGTTTATTCCATTTTTTTAAGTTCACGAGGATATGCCCTATGGTATGGTCACACTCCATGCCGCGAATCCAGTAAGGGGCTACTTCATGCCATTTTAAACCGGTGACGGCACTTACATCCCATTCAGCGGCATCCACAGTACCCAATTTTAATCCCATATAGGTTTCCGTGGGAGATATTGCAGTCGCCTGCATACCAACAGCGGTGTGGTAGGCCATATTGCCACCGTCTGCCTTGATTTTCCATCCCTGAAAATCAGCACAGGATGTGGCGGGTTTGGTGGAGAGCACAAAGGGCACAGGACCATAGGTATGAATATCAAGAAAATAGAGCCCTTTTTTGGCATACTCTTTTCGAAGAAGTTCGACAAAGCCTTTTTTAAAATAGAAATCACGTATTGCCTGGGCCTTGCCCTCCCAGGTGCTCTCCTCATCAATGCGGAAAGCCATGGGCAGGTTAAATTCAACATACCCTATGGGAACCATACCGCCCCACATGCCGCCCATGCCATGGAGCATGTCCACAACCCCCTGCCTGGTGCCACCAAACAGTTGATCTCCGGGCATGATTTCAGGCTCGGCAAAGACCTTTATTTTCAATTGGCCGTTGCTTCGTTTTGCAGCGGATTCGGAAAATACTTTCAATGTCTCCATGGAGGTATCACCGTGGGGAAACAGGGATTGGATTTTCATCCGATACACTTTATCACCGGCATCTACATTTTGAATTTGCGGACCTGCAATTAAAAAGGCAATAACACTTATCGTTAATAACAGTGTTGTAACTGACCAATGGGATCTTTTCATAGTTTTTCCTTTTTATAGTGTTTTTGAAAAACAAAGGTTAAGGTATGAAGGTGATTTCTGGGGCATTCCCCTGCGAAAAATATTCACTGCTTATACCATGCTTTCAGATTTACACCAACAATGGCATGGAACCGATTCTCGAGGATACGGTTCTGGAGTTTATTTTTGGGAGACGGGTCAAGTCGGGCCTTATTAATCCCAATCTATGCAAGCCAGAAACTCCCAAAATCGATATCTTTACCCGTTTCCATTTGCGACGAATGAATCAGTGTCTGGAAACGGGTGAATAGGGTCTGGATTAAAAGGGAATTGCCTGTTCCAGCTCTTCTGAGGTAATATCAAACACAGTGTCCACAGAATCCAATGTTTCCACATAGAAGAAATCAGGCAGTTTATCGTCTTTTGCGGTGAACCCCGCCTTTTTGTTAAAGGCCTTTTCCATGGCAAGGGTCTGAACCGAAATGCCCATGAGCCGGTCCACATCCCATTGGCCGCCGAACTTGGCCGCAACCATGTTTACCAGCAACTGGAGATTTTCAGGAGCGGCAAGGCAGAACCCTGAAAAAATACACATGCCAAGATTGTCAAACAGGCACATGCCCACCTGGAGTTGGGTGGAAAGAGCCACCTGACCTTTTTTTCTCGCCGGGTCCACGGAGGGATCGCCCAGGGAATTCCCCGCAGTGTGATCGGCGCCCATGGGGGAGGTGGCATAGGTTACCCCCGTTCCCTTGAGACCTCTTGGGTCATAGGCAGCCAGAGATTGCCCTTTTACAACAGGAATACGTTCTACACCTAAGTGGGTTCCAACTGCCAGCGTTCCCTGGCCGAGAATTTTCCCGAACTCGGTGTCATCCTTCATCTCCTGAACCAGGGCAATGGCACCTTTGGCATCTCCGAAATTTAATTTGCCAGCTTCCATACATACCCCAATGGAGACCCCTGTTTCCATGGTGTCAATACCCAGATCATCGCACATTTTATCCATCAGGGCCACGCTGTCAATATCGTCGATGCCGCAGTTGGCACCCATGAGTCCAATGGTCTCATATTCAAACCCTGAAGTGAGATATTTACCGTCAGGCCCATGGTACACACCGGAACATTGGATAACACATCCGGGGGAACATCTGTGGGTCATCTTGCCCTTGCGATCCCCCTGCAATGCTGCAATGTGTTCTCCACTGATGGCTTCGGCCTGCTCAAAACGCCCTTTCTGAAAATTGTTGGTGGGCAGGCAACCCTGGGCATTGGTGGCGTTGACCAAGACCGCTGTTCCCAGGGCGGGCAATCCCTGGCCTGAAATAGGATTGTCCATGATGGCCTTGCTGTAGGCCTTGCTGTTTGTTCGAAATGCTTCCTTATCCTGATAAGGTGCGTTAAGCTTTTGAGCCGTGGAAATGACAACGGCCTTGAGGCCTTTGGAACCCATGAGCGCTCCAAGTCCGCCCCTTGCTGCGGCTCTGGCCGGGCGGCCCTCGGGATCGGACATCTGTACCGTGGAGTTGAGATATCCCCGTTCTCCGGCCTGGCCAATGGAAATGGTGGCGATATCATCGCCGAAATCTACTCGCAGTTGCGCCACCAGGTCATAGTTGTCCATGCCCATGTATTTTGATGCAGAAACCAGTTTCGCACCGGAATCATCCAGCATTAACAGGGACCATTTTTCATCCTTTGAAGGCAGACCTTCCACAACAATGGCATAAATATTTAGGGCAGCCAGTTTTTTGGCGGCCATACCACCGGCATTGGCCTCTTTGATGGTGCCGGTCAAGGGGCTTTTACCGCCAATGGAGATGCGCCCTGAACAGGGGGCTGAGGTGTCTGTCATCATTCCAGGACAGATGATCAACTTGTTGTCCGGCCCCAGGGCATCACAGGTGGGGTCCACTTCATTTGACAGAATGGCTGCCACGGTGCCCCGCCCCCCAAACAGGATCATTGGTTCCGGCACTGATTCAAATTGAGCGCTTTTCTTGTTCATGTTGATTCTTAGAATTTTGTCCATAAAAAATCACCTTTATATAATATTGAACTGATTCAGAAATAGGCTTGTGTGGATTTCAGGGTGGTCCGGCTTGCATTATTACGCTTTTTGTTGGTATTTGTTTCAGCGGGTTTATCACTGATAACAGCATAATAAGTACCCACACATATGTTTTTCAGTATTCTATAAGCATATACCGTTGATATACTTGGATTTGATCACGAAGAACATTTGTTCGGGTACTTAGCACAAGCCTGACCCCCGATGCACAATGAAATATGCAAAAGACTCTGAACTTCAATATGCGCCTTAAATTATTGCGTCATTTTATCCTTTAACTCTTCAAGGGTCTCAAAAAGGATATCAAGGGATATGTCCAGGTGTTTCTTGGAGATGGTTAATGATGGCATAAATCGTAATACATTGGCATGGCGGCCACAGGGAACAGAGAACAATCCCTTGGCAAAAAGGGCCGGGAAAAGGTCTCCCAGGAATTCGGGGCGGGTGGGTTCCTTGGTATCAGGGTCTTTCACCAGTTCAATGGCCTGCCACAGCCCTTGGCCCCGGATATCCCCAATTTGTTCAATGCTTTTCTGGGCTTCTTTAAATCGTGACTGCATGTATTCGCCAAGCTCGGTGGCGCGACCCATGAGATCCATTTCTGGATCCAGCATGATTTCATAATTGGCTTTGACAGCAGCCAGTGTGATTGAGTTGCCGGAGAAGGTGTTTGGCTGAGACTGTAGGGTCAGCTTATCAATATATTTGGAGTGGGTCATGACGCCGGCAAAGGGCTGATCATTGCCCACACCTTTGCCAAAGGTGATCATATCGGGGTTAAAGTCATAATGTTCGCATGCCCACATTTTGCCGCTGCGGCCAAACCCTGATTGTACTTCGTCTGCGATGCACATGGCCCCTGCTTTCTCTGCAGCTTTTTTGATCATGGGCCACCACTCTTTGGGGGGAACTATATAACCGCCCTCTCCCTGGAAGGATTCGCAGATCACTGCAGCCACATCATCAAGGCCGGTATAAGGGGTATTGAGCTTGTAATCCGCATATTTGGCACACTCCACACCGCATTTTGGATATTCCATGTTAAAGGGGCAGCGATAACAATATGCATAGGGAAGATGATGCACATAGGGCATCAATGCGCCGTATCCCTGGCGATAGGTCTCACCCACGGTCATGGCATTGGTATGTCCGAAAACACCATGGTATCCCCCCTCAAAGGCCACGATCTGGTTTCTGCCGGTGATCATTTTGCTCTGTTTTATACAGGCCTCGGCCCCGCCCGTACCACTCTGGAAATAGGTCATGAAGCAGTTGTTTTTCAGATCATGGGGAGCCGTGTCCCGCATGATTTTTACCACTTCATATTTAAGGGGGGTCAACGCATCAATCATGTGGCCCATTTTCGGGGCCTGTTCCTGGATGGCTTTTACCACTTTGGGGTGGCAGCTACCGGTGCTCTTTACACCGACGCCAGCACCAAAATCAATAAAAATATTGCCGTCCACATCCTTGATGGTTACCCCTTTTGCCTCTTCCGCCACCAGGGGAAATACGGTGGCCGCGGGCCTCTGGGGAGTTTCCAGGGCCATCATCTCCTGGAAAATTTTTCCGGCCTTAGGACCTGGGATGGTGTCGGTGACAAGTTTAGGGGCTTCCGGGAAACTTAATGCTTCAAGTGCCTGCTCTCTTTTGTCGTTGGTCATGGGGTCTCCTTTGGCAAAGGTGATACTGACTTGCCGCATCAAAGCCGTTGCCGATGAATGATATTAGACTGATTTAATATGTCAATACTACTAAAGTACAATATTGCGGATGATGGATAGTGCTTTGTCATTACTTGATTTTAGGGTCACTGATTTGGGGTAATACATTGTTGTATGCATAAGCCTGATTTTTGTGTTGACTCTACAGTCGTTACCCAGCAGACCCATTGGGTTTGATCACAACACCGGTAAATGCCGGTTTTCTTTTTTGATGTATTGATAGAGATGCAGTTTTTGTTCCAGGGAGGGAAATATAAACGATATCCTATTTAACTCACTTAAAATAAAACAAAAAAATATTCATCAATGGTGAAATAGGAAAAAAATGAAAATAATTTTTGAGAGTATATCCTTATATTTAAGGAAAGAGCTTAAATATGGGGATGGTTTTTCAGGAATGTGTGGGACGATGGATGGAAAGTTTTTTCATGCGGGACTCCAGGGTCTTGGGGTTCAGCCCCAGAATATTGGCAGCACCGTTTTCGCCGCTGACGCGCCACCCGGTTTGATGGAGAATCTTCAGGATGTAGTTTCGTTGGACCTCTTCAAGGGTGGGATTTGTTTTTTCAACCACTGGTTCATGCTTTTTTTTACTGAGACCTTCCAGGGAAAGCACCTGGTCCTTTGCAAGGATGATGGCCCGCTCCAGAATATTTTCCAGCTCCCGGATATTTCCCGGCCAGTGGTAGGAGAGCAGTTGATTCAAGGTGGCTCTTGGAATGATATCCACGTGTTTGCCAAGCTTCCGATTATAATGCTCAAGAAAATATCGGATCAAGGAGGGGATATCTTCCCTTCGCTTCCTCAATGGGGGACTTGTGATGGGGAAAACATTGAGTCGATAAAAAAGATCTTCCCGGAAACGGCCCTTTTTCACCTCTTTTTCAAGATCACGATTGGTTGCGGCGATGATCCTGACATCAACGGTGATGTTTTTCCCGTCTCCCACCCGGTTGAGTTCTCCTTCCTGGAGCACCCGGAGCAGTTTTGTCTGGAATTCCATGGGCAGTTCGCCGATTTCATCCAGAAAAAGGGTTCCCTTGTCTGCCAGTTCAAACCGCCCCTTACGATTCTGAATGGCACCTGTGAAAGCGCCTTTGACATGACCAAAGAGTTCCGCTTCCATTAATCCGGCAGGAAGGGCAGCACAGTTGACCTTTATAAGGGGAAGATCCTTTCGACGGCTTAACCCGTGGATGGAACGGGCGAGCAGTTCTTTTCCTGTTCCTGTTTCGCCCAGGATCAGCACGGTGGTATCCATGGGGGCCACTTGTTCCACCGCCTTAAGAACCCGTCTGAAATTTTTACTCTTTCCAATTACTGTCCCATAGGTGTCCTTCAAAACAAGTTCCTGCTTGAGAACTATATTTTCATCCTTGAGCCGGATGAATTCTGTTTCAAGGCTGTTTAGATAACTCACCAGAGCGTTGTCTTTGTTGTCCCTCTGGTCGGGAAGATAGATGAGACTGAAAATATAATGTTTTCCGTTGTGGGTCACCAACCGGATGATCTCTTCAACGGTGGCAGATCTGCCGTTTTCCTGAATATAATCAAGTTCGACAACATCGCAACGGAATTTGGATTTTATTTCAATGAAGTTGGTGATGTGATTTTTAAAACGATGAAAAGTTTCATCGGGGAGCACATCAAATGCTTTCATGGAAAGAAGGGTGTCCCGTGGATGGCCAATCAATTGGCAAAAGGCTTCATTGGCATAAAGAAAGTTGACATCTTCGTCGGTTATGGTGATGGCCCACTGGGATTTGTCCAAATCACCGGAGGAGATTTTTTCCCATAGAATATTGTCAAAACTGCACAGCCAGTACATTAAGATATTAAAGCCATTGGCATTTTCTGACATGGGGTTTCCTTGTGTTTACGTATTCATGATAAATTTAATTTGCTATGAGATCCTCTTGGGGCTTAGGTTCCCATGGCCCAATCCCCCGACATCGTCTCCCAAAAGATTTGAGCATGAACTTATGAGTGAAGAGTAATTTGTTAAGAAAAAATATTGCCGTTTTAATATTACGTGTTATAATACATGTAATATCATATTTAAACAACTGGTAGCTCAATAAAAGGAATATATGATGGGGTCAGGCCTGACCCCTTTGGCTGATGGTGGCCGATTTTGTGAACAAGCCAGATATTGTTATCCGGCACTATATTGTGGTGGCAAGCATATCGATTATTTTGTCGGAATAATCATTAATAAAAAGGATGATTGAAATGAGTGTTTTTGTTGTGATGAGATTTGATCCCATGCAATGCGGGGCATGTGGAAATGGACATCTTGATAAGATCTTTACGGAAAAGGACGCGGCGGAAGAATATATCCAAACGGCAAACAATCGTCGGGGCGTCAGCTGGCAAATTAAGGAGTTCATGGTGGACGAGCCGGTCATGGCATGAATCTGCCTTGCATGGTTTTTTGACCGCTTTGAGCGGTTCACAATGCAAGCCTCCGGCTTTGCCGGAGGTCACTGACTAACGGGAAATCTCCAGTTCTTTTTTAAATCCCATGGCCACCCGATTATCCATATAAATGAGATCATGGGGAAGAAACCGATAAAAGGATGCCCGGTACTGCTTTTTAATAAATGTCATAGCGTTTACCTTGCCATGGTAGATGCCAAATCGTTTGAGATAGGCCACTGCTGCGGCAAGGCCTTCCCTGTCTTTTTTTGCCGGTTCAATGCATCCTTGCATTTGAATCCCTTGAATTTCATCAAAGGAAAGTGCATTCACAAAAATGGAACCCCCTGCCCTGCCATCCGTCTGTTGACTTCCCTTTATATGGCGGGAATCCGTGCTGGAAAAAAAATAGAACGCCTTTCTCCAATAAAGATAATAGACCGGGGATGACCATGCCTCTGCCTGCCAGATAACGGCAAGGGTCATTACCTTTTGGGAAATGATCATTTTTTCAATGTTGACCATCCAGTCATGTTTTTCAAGCAAGTCTGCCCCCTCCCAAGAATATACCGATATAAACCCGCATGACAGGGCAACCTGTCATAACGAAGATAGAAAATGTAACCATGCCGCCCCCGACGGGCGATGGGTACGGCCTGGGACCTATGTTTGTGACAGGCATTGGGTTCTGTGGTTGACGACGGTGTTAAGGCAGATGCGCAGCCAGGGACTGTAGGCATGAGGAACCGTTCTTATCTCCTTTGCTAATCGGGTCAGTGACATCCATTTCCAGCCACACGCTTCCCGAGGGTTAGGGATGGGGGGTACGTCACTTTTTCCCATAAAGACATGATCAAATTCATCTTCAATGAGTCCGTTGCCCACATCTGCACGATAGCCAAAGGTAAAGGCAGGTTCCAAGGAGCAGGTTATGCCCATCTCTTCATCAAGTCTTCTTTCAGCGGTTTTTTGAGGCTGCTCACCGGGCCGGGGATGGGTGCAGCAGGTGTTGGTCCATTGGCCCGAGGAATGATATTTTCCCATGGCCCGTTGTTGTAAAAGCAGTTCCCCCTGGGAATTGAAAATAAATACCGAAACAGCCAGATGACGATTGCCGCATTTATGGGCTAAAAATTTTTCCTGGGTTCTTAAAGAACCATCCGGCCCCCTGAGGGCAATGCCTTTATGATTGACCAAAATAACCCTTTCTTTGTCCTTCATGGTGCACCTCCTTGAAATCAAACAGCAACGGGACGGGTATGGGGGCGGGATTCTCCATGCCATCGCTGGAACAGATTATGTTCAATGCCCATGTAATCAAAAATTTTCCCTATGCTCTGGTCAATGATATCATCAATGGTTTTTGGCATATGATAAAAAGATGGCACTGGTGGAAGAATATGCGCGCCCATTTCCGATGCCATGGTGAGAAGCCTTAAATGCCCTCTGTGGAGGGGAGTTTCCCGGAAAAGAAGCACCAGTTTTCGCTTCTCTTTTAACGTCACATCGGCGGCTCGAACCAAAAGGTTTTCCGTGTAGGAATTGGCAATGCCGGAAAGTGTTTTAACGGTACAGGGAGCGACAATCATTCCCTGGGTGAGAAATGAACCGCTTGCGGGTGAGGCGGCGATGTTTTTATGATCATAGCATATATCGGCAAGGGCAGCCACTTCATCGGGGGTATAACTGGTTTCGATTTTAATATTGAGTTTTGCTGCCTCAGATAGAATCAAGTGGGTTTCATACTCCATGGGCTGAAGATATTCTAATAATTTTATGCCGTATATGACCCCGCTTGCCCCAGACATTCCTATAACAATACGTTTTTGCATTCTATCTCCTATTTTCCGGGGATACGCCCCAGGCGTTTGAATCGTCAATTGTTCATCCTCCGTGATAAAACGCGGGGGAAGGCGATATATGGAGTGGACTATCAATGAGCCTGTTCCTTTAAAAGCTGTTTTGTTCGATTTGAATTGCCGTTTCAGCATATGAATGAACCATTGGGGACGCATACCATATTTGCTGGAATTGCTGCTTTCCTGATCGTAAAAACGTCATTTAGTAAGAGGCTCATGGATAGTTTTACTACTATTATGTTAAATACGATTTATGACAGTTCGCTGTTGTCCAAAAACCGTTGGATATCAACATCTTTAAAAGGCGCTCTCTCAAATCTTTTTTTCATGGAAAATGGCACAGTGCAATCAAAAATGGTCTTACAGGAGATTCCGGGCGACGGGATGGTTCTGCTGAACTCCGGTTGCTGCGAAGGATCCAGGGGATGGCACCTGACGCCGGGAATGAACACCGTACTCACATCTCCCTGGTATCGGGTGGTCATGGCCCACAGCACATCATTGGTGTTGAACAGATCCACGTCTTCATCCACAATAATAACATTTTTCAATTCGGAAAAAGCGGCGAATGCCGTTAATGCTGCCTGGCGCTGCATTCCTTCATGCACTGGCGACTCTTTTTTAAATTGAAGAATGGCAAGGTACTTGCCACCGCCGGAGGGATGACAATAGACATTGATCAGGCGACCTGGCATGGCGTCTTCCACCAGATTGAAAATACTGGCTTCGGTGGGCAGACCGGCTAGGCTGACATGTTCTTCCCCGGGCCCCACAAGGGTTTGAAGAATCGGTTTGATACGATGGGTCACTGCGGTGACTTTGATAACTGGCACCTCGGGTTTCGATGGACCCATATACCCCGGGAATTCTGGCATGGCATTTCCGGAATTGGTGTTGATATCTTCCCGGATGCGTTCGTTGGGCAGAATTTCGCCTTCAATGACGATTTCTGCATTGGCAATGGCCTTGGCATTGACGCTGACACAGTCTACCAGTTCCACTGGTCGATTGCGAATACCACCGGCCACCTGCAATTCATCGTATCCCAGGGGTGCCGTGGGTTGTTCAAAACAAGAGGCGATATAAACGGCTGGATCCAGCCCCATGTTAATGGTGATGGGCAGGGGTTTGCCCATTTTTTCTGCCTTAATGCGGAACTGATCAATGTGTCGGCCGGGGACAAAATAGATACTTATCTTATCCGGGCCCTGAACACAAAGACGATGGATGGTGACATTGGCCTCTCCGGTTTCCGGATCTTCAGCACGAACCAGTCCCATGCAGAAATAGGGACCAGCATCGAACTCGGTATTGGTGGGGGCTGGCAAGAGTTTTCTAATATCCAGAGGGGCACGATGAATCACCTCCTGGCATGCGGCTTTCTCCTGGGGGATGGTAACGGCCGCCACTGGATTTTTCAGGGCTTTTTGTATCATTCGAGGCAGTTCTGAAGGAGTGGTGTTCAACAGCATGGCAACGCGTTCCCGACTGGCCAGAACTCCCACCAGAACGGGAATATCATATCCCTTTATATTTTCAAACAGCATGGCTGGCCCGGTAGTGGTGGGTGGTGCCACCGGGGTGCCCGCACCAATGAGTTTGTAGACACCGGCCAGTTCAGCATGGGGATCCACCGGTTCCTTTGTTCTCAATAGCTGACCGGGCTGAGTGGCCAGAAATGCCACTGCAGAACGAAGGTCTGTGATATCTTCAGCCAATAATACTTCCGGGGATGTTTTTTCTTGTTTCATGGGACTTCCTCTTTTTTTTGATATTTTTATAAGAAACTCCGTCTAAGTTCCTGCAATGATGAGAGTCTCAATTTTTGTTGTGGCAGCTTTTTCTGTCATGGTCGTTAAACGGTCACGCCTTCGGCCTTAAGTTTTTGCTCAATATCTTCACGAAGAGATTTTTTATCCAATTTTTCGGCACCGGTATAGGGCATTTTTTCGACAAACTCAATGCGTTCCGGAAGCTGTAAAACAGATGCATCCTGGCTCCGGAGGTATGAAATAATGCCGTCAAATGTCAGGGTAGCGCCGTTCATGGGCTGAATGTAGGCGCAGGCCTTTTCGCCCATATCCGGGTCCGGCATGGGAATGACCGCCACCATGGCAACTTCGGGATGAACCATGATCAGTTTCTCAATTTCTGTGGAGCTGATACTTTCGCCGCCCCGGTTGATCATCTCTTTGATGCGGCCGGTGAGGGTAATGTAACCGTTTTTATCGATTCTGGCCAGATCGCCGGTTCTGAAAAAACCCTCTTTATCCAGCACCAACTTGTCTTCTTCCGGATTCTCATAGTATCCAGTGAACACGCCCGGTCCTTTGAGAACCAGCTCCCCATGCTCACCACATGGCAGGGTATTACCTGCGAAATCCACTACTTTGTATGTGTCATAGGGGCAGGTAGGCCTGCCAACTGTCCCGCAAATGGTTTCAATATCATTGTTAATTCGGGTGATGGTGGTGGGCCCCTCGGTGCCGCCGTATCCGTTGAAAAATTTACAATTCAATCGTTCTATCACCTCTTTAACCAATCCCGGGTGGCTGGCACCGCCAGCACTGTGCATTTTCTGCAGTGAGTGTAGATTATAGTTATCAAGGTCTTCGTATTGAAGAAGTCTCTGTGCAAGGGTGGGAACCCAGATAATGGAGGTTACATTTTCTTTTTCTATGGTCTCACAGATACTCTTATTGTCGGGAGAATCCAAAAAAACCACTTTTCCCATGGTGATAACACTGCCGATGAATCCTTTGCTGAACGAAAGGTCATGGCCGATGGGGCCTGCGATGAGATTGATATCAAGATTGCTCTGCTCCCAGGAGCGTGAACAATAGGTGATGCCCGTGATCAGGCTGTTGTGGGAACGGGGCACTACTTTGGGAGCACCTGTGGTGCCGCCAGTGGGGCCCATGTGGGCGATCTGCATTGGATCGGGACGGCGCTCTGCCAGGCGGGCCAGATTTTTATCCGTTAATTTTCCCCCTGCCATTAGCTGTTCAAGACTGGAAACCTTATCCTTGTTGACTTCGCCTCGAACGGTAATTACTTTTTGTAATGCCGGGTTCTCTTTGAGAACATCATCAATGATCGGACGGTAATCAATTTTTTTGTACTGGACAGGAACAATCCATGCACTGGCACCGGTTAATTTTGCCAGGTGATTAATTTCGTATTGGCGATATTTGTCTATGAGTAATACCGTTATGGCACCAATTTTCTGAAGAGCAAAGTAGGCAAAAACAAATTCGTTCCAATTGGGTAGCTGCACCAGAACCCGGTCCAGGGGTTTAATGCCAAGGTCCATCATGCCAATGGCAAGTTGATTGGTTTTTTCTCTGGCTTCACCAAAAGTCAGCCGGGTTTTGGAGTCTACAAAGGCCTCTTTGTCTGGATGGATGTCTGCTGCCCGGTCAAAAACATCCCCGAATGTCAATCCTGCCCACCACCGAAAGTCGTTGTATTTTTTCACGTCTTCCGCATTGTAAGGCATACATCCAGATAGTAAATTTACCATGTCGTTTCTCCTTCAATCATTATGGAATTGGGATGAAAACTCCTGGGCAGGAGTGCCCGACCCAGGAGCGTTAATTGCGATCTCCACCTACCCAGATGGAGATTGGCCGAAAAAAAAAGATCATTAACTGCGGCATGGCCAAGTCTGCAAGGCTGCGAAAACAATTGTGCACATGCGACCATGCCATGATCGTAACGCTTTGTTCAATTTTGATATGCCACTATTTCACCGACAGTTCTTGTATGATCTGCCAAAATTTTTCCAGTACTGCCTTGGCAAAGCGATTTGAGCGTCGTTATTTTTTCGTGTAAAGGAAATAATTTTTCTGTTTCTACTGTCAGGATCGTATTTTTGATTTTACACAAACAAAAAATGGAGTCAATACAAAGAAATTTATGATTTTATAAGTTTGTTAGGGGGGGGTTGACTTTTTAGATGCGGGTGGGATAAGTAATTGAAACTACATTTGCTAAAATTCGATAATCCAATTTTTTTATCTTGACAGTGCCTGGAGATGTCAGGCGTGTGCTATTAGATTCTTACTGCTGATGTTCGTGCTTTTTTGGCAGAAGAATCAGAACCTCTTTTGGATTCTGGCTATCGGAAATGACAAACACGTTTGTTTTGTTTTCAAGGTCATTTTTGATTTTTGTCTCAGAGAAGCATTTTTTTGAATTTATAGAAAAAATACTAAAAAGCGTACTATTAAAATTTTTATTGAGGTTATATCAATGATTCCTCCTAAAATAAATCCTTACCAGTTAACTACTTTTTACTTCGTAGCCAATGAAGGGACTATCAGTGCAGCTGCAGAAAAGCTTTGTGTGACACAACCTGCAGTGAGCATGCAGATCAAATCTCTGGAGAAGTATTATGGTATCAAATTAATTAATGTAAAGAAGAAAAAAGTGTGTTTAACGAAAACAGGGGAAAAGCTGTTTAAATATGCAGAATCATTTTATCATTCTGCTATCAGAGCAGAGATTTTTCTCCAGGATTGCAGTAATAACAATCTTCGAATTGGTGTGGCGAGCCCGCTGGCCCAGCATATTATCTTACTGATAGATAAATTCAGCAAAATGTATCCCAAGGTGAAAATTTCGCTTAAGGAAGGAACCGATCAGGAGATCATTTCCGCGATACTCGATTTTCGATGTAACCTTGGATTTACGGGTACCGTCGATCCATTGATCAACGGTCTCACAGTGGTTCCAGTGACGGCAAAAAAAAAGCTGGTGCTGATTACCTGTCCTGAAAATCCCCTGGTAAACAAGAAAAAGGTGACCTTGCAGGATCTGGAGGGATGTTCCCTGATTGTGCACCGGGAAGGGATGACGGGTCGCAAAATAATACTTGATCTATTCTATAAGTATAAAATAGACCCTATTGTTATTGCTGAAATCGACAATATCGAAGGTATGAAAAATCTTATCAAGCAGGGCTCAGGTATTGCGTTAATGTTTTATCCCAATGTTGAGAGGGAAATTTGTCATGAAACCCTTAAAGTTATCTCATTAACTGATGAAAGATTAAAAATAGGCATAGACGCTATTTTTCAGACAGACCTGGCGCTTTCCAAATCCTCAAAGGTCTTTCTTGAGCTTGCCTCAAATCATTTGCTGAAGAGGGAACAATCGGTGATCAGGGTTACCGAAGCCAAATAAATCAAAAAATTCCCAAAGTGGCTTCGCAAACTTTTCTTGGTAAAACCCAGGATGTTGAAAAAAAAGAACAAAAATATTGTCAAAAAGCCCGATCCGCAACAGAAGGATTTATAGCGGTCGCAAAGAATTTCCGTGGTTTTGGACTCAGTCTCGTATCTGGATTAAGGGCGAATCGTAAAATTGAAATCAATTAACACAGTAAGGCGGGGTGATCGATAGACAATACGCCCAAGTCCAGCATGCCTGCCAGGCATCAGACCTTCATATTGACTTTTGAGGACTCACCGGGGCAGAAATTATCAGCCCAGTACATGATAATGAGCGTAAAAACGCCGAGAATCACAAATCCCATAGCCAGAGGAATTGTGGTTCCATTGTAATATCGACCGATGATAACAGATAGTGGAGAAGAGATCAGGCTGCTCAAAGAGCCGATGACGGCAGCACCTATTCCGGCAATATGTCCCAGTGGCCCCATGGCTATAGCGTTCAGATTTCCGAAAAGAATGCCAAGACAGAAAAACGATAAGATGAAACAGAGCATCATCAACCACAATGGAGAATTTCCGCCCATTTGAAAGGTGACGGCCAGATAAAGAACCATCAGTATGATAAAAAATATAACCGCCAGATATGACAAGGACCGCATGCCGAACCGCATGACGATACGGGAATTCACAAACGATGCACCGCCAATGGACAGGGCTATCAATGCCATGTAAAATGGAAACTGTCGTCCAAGATGGTAAATTTCCTGAAAAATTTGTTGGGCGCAGTTCAGGTATGCCAAAAGCACAGCTAACATAAATCCTGCGGCCAGGGTATATCCGAGGGATAGACGGTTGGTGCAGACTTCAACAAGACCGTTGAGGATACGTTTAGCGGAAAAGGGAATCCGGTGCTGCCGGGGAAGTGTCTCCGGTTGCCGGATGGTGAACCAGATCAGGGCGACGATACTCTGGATTATTAAAACACCAAAAATAGCCCGCCAGTTTGTTTTGAGCAGAATAACCTGACCAAGGGCCGGGGCTATTGCGGGAATGAGAATGAAGACAGCCATTACTGCTGACATGATCCTGGCCATTGCACGGCCGTCATACTGATCTCTTATCAGTGCGACGATGGCTGTGCGCGGTCCTGCTACACCAATACCCTGGATCAGTCTTCCGATCAGCATAACGCTGAACTGCCTGGAAAAGATCGACAATAGACAGCCCAGTGTAAAAATCAAAAAACCGGTAACGACCATTGGTTTCCGACCAAAGCAGTCAGACAGAGGACCAAAAAAGATCTGCCCGATCCCCAGACCGAGTATCAATATGGAGACAACGAGCTGGACGTCATTGGGGTGTTCTACACCAAGATCCCGGCCGATGTCAGGCAAGGCAGGCAGCATCATATCAATGGACAAGGCCGTAATGGATATGATCACCGCCATCAGAATGATAAACTCCCGGTAACCCGGATTGCGTGTCTCTACTTGCGTTTTGATTGACATGGTAATCGCCCTTTTAGTTTTGCGTGATATCAATGGTCAGTCTGTTGATATATCTGAATTTTTCTTCAAAGTAAAGGACGCAATGAGATCGGGCTTTGTTTCAATATTTGACTATGATCTGTTATCTCAATAGCTTATAAAATCGCTGGTTTTTACTTGTATTGTTTTTTTTAGTATCCTCCATGTCTGCTGAATTTTTTCCGTACTGCAACCAACCGCCATCTTCCCATCGTTTGTGAATGGTACGTACCAGTTCATTGTCATCTCCAAAAGAGATGTGAATATCGATTTCATGGGAATACTGGAGTTTCATGTTAAACCGGGGGATTGATATGTAGAGATTGTCGTGTCCCAGTGCCCCATATCCTTTTTCCATGGCCTTAAGCAAGATACCTTCCAATTTATCAACATCCACAGGGATATCTTCCCAGTTACCGTCATAAAAATGAGACCCCCATGAAAATCCGTACAATACCAATACCTGGGATATGCCCCGTGCCTTGAATATCTTAATATTGGTTTTCAGATCCTGCCAAAGATCTTCAGGTGACAGGGGATCTGTTAAGATTTCTTTGTTCATGGTCTGCTCCAGTGATTGGAAAGTATTTACGATTGGTGCTGATTTAATCCACCCTGAAAATTTACGGTTCATGGATTTTTAAAATGGGCACCTTTTATTTCGTATTTACTTTTTTCGCA
>JASFYZ010000237.1:0-5340 GCA_045046665.1 Desulfobacterium sp. | reverse complement strand
ACCCAGCACCTAAAACCCAGTACCTATACCCCATCTAATAGATAACAGGTTCCCGGAAAATCATATCAATGGCTTCCCTGCTGTTCTCGGTAATACGGGGAAAGGGGCCGCTCACCCCGGCAAACTGCCTTAAATTTTCTCCAGTTCTTAAAACCAACCGGGCAAGATCGCCTTCGGCAAACACCGACTCATCCACCACCTGATCCCAGGGAACGCCCATGGCCCAGGAAAAAACCGGAAGAGCGGGCTGAAGATAGAGATTGGGGGCAGAAAATCCACCGGCCAGCAATCTTTCTGCAAAGGGGGAAAGTTCCTCCCTTAATTTTGTAAATTGCCGGGTCAGGCGTTTGGGCAGCCGACGATTCATGGCTGGGTCATCATCAAACGACTTTTCATTGACAAAGGCTGCCATCACCGCTGCCAGCATCACCGCATCCTGGTCCGGCAAAAGCCCCTGGCGAAGACACTGGGCCACCATCAGGGGTTGGTCCATGCGCAGCTGGGAGGTCCATTCTCCATCTTCGGTGAGGGTCCCCTCTTTTGTAACAAAGCCCTCTTCCTGGAGAAAATCCAGGTGGGCCAGGAAATCCTGCCACAGGTATTTCAATCCATATCCATACTCCTTCCTGGCCTGGCGACCCGGTTTTCCCAAGGAGATCTGATAGGAGGCAAAAGATTTTTCCAAAAGCTCGTGGATCTGGGGGGGCTTGTGGGAGAGCAAGAGATTCAGCACCATGGAAAAGTCTATTTTAATCTGGCTGTTCACATCCATGGGGGGGGCGGTGACCATTTTTGCAACGTGTTTAAGGTCCATGAACTTACCCGGCAGCACAATGGCAAAACCAATGTTATCCATGCCCCGTCTTCCGGCCCGGCCGGTCATTTGCTGGAACTCACTTGCCGTCAGGGAGAGAAAGGAGACCCCGTTAAACCGATCGGAATTTAAAATACCCACGCTCCTTGCCGGGAAATTCACCCCGGCGGCAACGGTGGAGGTGGCAAACATGGCATCTAACAGCCCTTCGGACATCAAGGTTTCCACCACCACCTTCCAGGCGGGAAGCTGCCCACTGTGGTGGGAGCCCACGGCAAATTTTTCCATATGCATACGCTGCTCATGGTCGGCCAGATGGGTATTGTCTCCGATGAGTTCATCAATTCTTTTGGCAAGAAGGGCCTTTCGTTTAGGATCCTGCTTAAGCAATTTCCCATTGCAAAGCCCAATGGCACCGTCGCAATCGGCCCGGGATTTTAAAAAGAAAATGGCTGGCAGCAGATCATAGGCCTTTAGCACCTTTAAAATCTCACTGAATCGGGGAAGGCGACCGGGCAGGGAGATGGCGGGGGACTGTCCGGCCTTGATATAGTCCATGACATTTTTGTGCACCATGTTTTTCCCCGGGGCATCCTTTTTTTTCAAAAGGGGGTTCAGGGTCCCCGATGGATGGAAAAACAGCGGATACAGGGGAACCGGACGATTGGTTTCATGGATCACCTGGCATTGTTTTCCCCGCATGGACGCAAGCCAGCCTGCAATGTGATCCGCATTGCCAATGGTGGCGGACAATAAAAGTAAAGAGACCCGCTGGGGCAGATAGATCAGGGTCTCTTCCCACACCACCCCCCGTTCGGCATCCCCCAGATAATGGGCCTCATCCAGAATCACAAGACTACAGGAAATATCCTCCCCTGTGTGCATGGCATCATAGAGCTGGTTTCTTAAGATCTCCGTGGTGCCGATGATAATATCAGCGTCCCCGTTTTCTTTTTTATCACCGGTGAGTATCCCCACCTTATCCCGGCCAAAGTACGCCACAAACTGGGCATATATTGTATTGGTCAAGGCTTTTAAAGGCGTTGCATACCACACCCGCTCCCCCTTGTCCAAAACAGCCTTTGCAGCACTTTGTGCAATCCAGGTTTTTCCGGCCCCGGTGGGAGCGGTGACCAGACAATCCCACTGGGCAATGGCATCAACGGCTTCCACTTGAAAAGGGTCCGGGGTAAAGGGAGAGCTGGGGGGGACACCTATTTTTTTAAATACCGGCCCCAGTGTGCTGTCTGCCCCAGGCTTCATGGGAGCAAAACCGCCCCTGCCATTTTTTCGTTTTTTTCCACTATGATATCTTTTTTTTTCCATGGCCAAGATAAAACCACAATTCACCCAAGTATGCAAGATTCTACGGCTATTTTTATAAGAAAATGCAGCACCGAAGCACCGACAGCAGAGCCCCCGGTATCACACCATTTTCAATTTTTGTTGTCTCCTTAGACGCCATACCCGTTATACAAAAAAACGGTTAATGGGTACTGGATGCTGGCGTACTCGATGATCAAATTCTTTGTGTAACGTGGTGGGGAGGAATTAGGGCCGTCGGGAGGGGCATAATGCAATGCAAGTCACCCATAATTTCACCAGGCGCATTCCCATTTTTCCGGTCGGAGGCTTCATTAGCGATGGGGGTCATAAAATAAATGAACCTCATCGTTGCATTTAAGCTTTTTTTAGGCTATGGGTTTCCCGGCGTGGGCAACTGAGCGGTTCTTGGATTTCCCTTTTCACTGTTCAGTTTGCCCTGCTATGGTCAACGTGTTATGGGATTTTTTCACAATATTGGCCCCTAATGAGAGTTAGGTCATAGACCGTGGGTCGGGCTTATTTTATTGGAGGCTGAGGTTGTTTATCATGCTCCATGCTTTTGTACACAGCCACAGGACATGGATAAAAGCATGGAGCCTAAGACCTCAGCCTCCAATAATGCAAGTCCGACCCCGCATCCTCATGAAACAACCGATATTGCGATGGGACTCATTTTTTACTTCACCCGATGATTTGTTTTTTATATTAACAGATAGGAGGGGTATACCCCGGGAATCAGCTTTAAAAAGCTATCATCGAGTTTCAGTCAACGGTTTAACAACCTCTAATTGATTGTTCTCCCAGAGTTATAAACTATACTCAAGGGAGCATTTTTAAAAAGGAATTGTAATGGAAGGTGCAGCAGTACCAATTATTGTATTTCTCATTGTTTACGCCCTGATAACCTTTGAGTTGGTTAACAAGGCAGTATCAGCGCTTCTGGGCGTCATGGTCCTCTTGATCCTGCACGTTGTGGATGAACACACGGCGGCATCACTCATCGACTTTGAGACCATCATGCTCTTATTGGGTATGATGTCCATTGTCGCCGTGCTCAGGAAATCGGGGTTCTTTTCAATCCTTTCTGTAAAGATTGCAGAGATGACCAAGGGAAACCCGCTTAAGATTTTAATCCTGTTCTCCGTTGTAACGGCGGTGCTTTCGGCGTTTCTGGACAATGTCACCACGGTCCTGATCATCATCCCCATCATCATTGAGCTCACCCGGGGCATGGGGCTGGACCCCAAGATTTATGTCATCAGCCAGGCCGTGATCTCCAACGTGGGCGGTACGGCAACACTTATTGGTGATCCCCCCAATATCATCATCGGCTCCAAGGTGGGATTGACCTTTAACCAGTTTTTCGGCAACCTCATCATTCCCGTTGTTATTGCCTTTCTTGCCACCCTGCTCTTTATCTGGTTCACCAATCGAGATAAGTTCAAACCCATTGACAACAACCTTGCCAAACTTTTTTCCGTTCAGCTTCTCCTGGAAAAAATCAAGATTGAATTTCTCAACGTTCGAATAGACAAAAAACTCTTGATCAAGGGCTTGAGCTGCCTTGTCATCGCAATTTTGCTCTTTGTCACCCAGACCATCACCAAAATGTCCCCCGGGGTGGTGGCTGTTTTCATGGCCATGGTGCTATTCACCATCTCCGGTGTGGATGTGGAGCATATGCTCGAAGAGGTGGAGTGGAGCACATTGCTTTTCTTTGCCGGTCTTTTCATCCTGGTGGGGGTCCTGGAACATAAGGGCGTCATTGAATGGGTGGCCCAGAAGGTATTTTTAAGAATCGGAGACAACCCCTATGTCATGGTGTTAACCGTGCTCTGGGTGTCCGGCATTGTGTCGGGATTTCTGGACAACATCCCCTTTACCATCACCATGATCCCCATTGTTCACCTTATGCTGGAAGTGAACCCCATTCCCAACAACATTCTGTGGTGGGCATTGTCTCTGGGTGCCTGTTTTGGTGGCAACCTTACCATGATCGGGGCATCGGCCAACATTGTTTCCGTGGGCATGGCCAAGCAGGCAGGTGTGCACATCAGCTTTCTTGAGTTCATGAAGGACAGTGCGGCCATTACCATCATCACACTGATGATCGCCTCAGCATTTCTCACCCTCTATCTATGGATATCCCTATGAATGATAAAAATAGACAAAATATGTACAAACTGCTCAGAAACCTTGGCGATGTACAGGGTATTGCCCGAATGACGGTGCTGTCCTTAAACAGTTTCATTGAATCCATCCGCCAGTTGCAATGTACCAGACAAGAGCTGCAGCCCCTCTATTTCGAGCTGGCCGAGGCCCTGAAAAGCTCCCAGCCCAAGATCATTCCCCTGATTCATCTTCTGGAACAGTTTGAAAAGGAGATGGGGGAGATCATGACACCGGAAATGGATCTGGAAGAAATCCGGGAAAAAACCATTGAAAACCTTGAGGCAAAAATCAAGCAATTCCAGGATAATGCCGCCAGGGTAACGGAAAATGGATTAAAATACATCAATAACCACGATGTGATCATTGTCCATTCTGCCAGCTCAGTGGTGACCAATATTCTGGTACAGGCCAAGGAGAAATGGAACAAACGTTTTGAAGTGGTTATTCTGGAGCACAACCGGGACAGGACCCGCCAGATCATCCAGGCCCTGCGAGATGCCGACATTGAGCACATTGTGGCCCCGGCCTACGATCTGAGCCATCACATTGACCGGGCCACCAAAATGTTTCTCGGTGCCCTGACCATCACCTCGGATCGAAAGATTGTGACGCCTTCGGGTACGGCCGGTACGGTGGGTCAATGCCATTTAAACGGCATTCCTGTGCACCTGTTTGCCAATACCCTTCATTACTCCCACAAGGCGTCAACGGATCAATACATCTACCAGGAAGAGGAAGATACCCGCAGCGCAAACATGGATTTTTCCATCACCACCCATTCCCACGACTTGGTGAGCCTGGACCTTATCAATCACATTGTGACTGAAAACGGTGAGACGGAAAAAGACACCACTGCCAGCTAATTCAGATGATTTATGATTTTATGCCCCCCGGGGCATGCGGATGATATAAAGTACCCGTTCCACAATTTCTGTGGAACGGGTTTTTTTTCGGGTCAGTTGGGGTCAGCAGTTGGGGTCAGCAGGCTTTGGGGTCAGGCTTGCCTTATTGGTGTTATTGGGGGGTAA
>JASFYZ010000236.1:0-4656 GCA_045046665.1 Desulfobacterium sp. | reverse complement strand
GTGACCCCTTCTTTTTTCAACTGGTTTTCAAGATAGTTAACAAAGAGGATGAGATCTTCGGTTTCCAGATCCTTTACAATGGCTGCCAGGCGGATGAGTCCCCCCAGGTAAGCCCCTTTTTCGTAAAGTGTTACAGCGTGCCCTCGTTTGGCTGCCACCCGGGCAGCTTCCATGCCCGAGGGGCCGCCACCGATGACCATCACCTTTTTTTTCTTTTTTACGGGGGTGGACATGAATTCCGGAATAAGCTCCCGCCCCAGGGTGGCATTGGTGCGGCATTCTAGTTTTTTGTTGCGATTTCGCATGTCAAAGCAGTGCAGACAGCCGTTGCACCAGCGAATATCCTCCAATCGATTTTCCATGACCTTGTTGGGAAGCTCGGGGTCGGCCAGCAAACGCCGGGTCATTCCCACAAAGTCAATGCTTCCCTTTTGGAGAAATTCCTCCCCCAGGACAGGGTCAAATCGGCAGGCGGTCCATACGGGAATTTTAACCCCTTTTTGTTTAACTGCTTCCACCAGGGGGACGGTGGCTCCTTTACCACCACGGCTCCAGTCCAGTCCTTCGGGCAGATCATCGGGGACTTCAGGAAAGAGGATGCGATCTGGCTGGAGCAGCCCCCCCCGGTGTCCGTAGCGTTCAGCCCGGCAGTTGATACCGTCGGCCACCTCGGCGATGAGTTTTGCCATCTCAGCCCCCTCCTCAATGGTGGTGGCAAGGGGATGGTTGTACTCTACAATGTTAAACAGGGTGTGGACGGCAAACCCGGGACCGGTACGTTTTTTTGCCTCTTCAATGCACCGGCGTAGAAATCGGGTTCGGTTTTCAAAGTTCTGGGGACCATACTCATCGTCTCTTTTATTCCAGACTCTGGAGAGAAATGTGTTACCCTGGTGACAGGTGCCGTGGTTGATTTCGCAGGCATCAAACCCGGCCCGGTATGCCCTTTTCGCTGCGTTTGCCCAGAAATCGATCTGCTCTTCTATCTCATCTTTGGTCATTGCCCTACAGGGGAGAAAATCAGGTCCTGGAAGCTCTTCTTCGGACAAGGCCGATGCGCATTTGATGTCACGAATACTATGATCCCTGGGTAGGAGGCCCGTGGGATTCCAGGGGCCTGCATGCTGAAACTGGATGGAGACCTTACACCCATATTTATGAACGGTATCGGTGAGCTTTTTAAATCCCGGGATGAGGCGATCATCGTCAAAATGGAGTTGTACGCCATCGTAGGTGCCGTCTTCATGGTAGTGGATATGCTGAATACCAAGGGGATATTCCGTTCCGCAGGATTCCACCACTAAAAAGCCCACGCCCCCCTTGGCAAGGCGTTCATAATAGGCAATCATGCGGTCTCCGCAAGTCTGGTCATCATCCATAAAAGAAGTGCCATTGGCGGTTTTGATAAATCGGTTTTTTACCTTGACCGGTCCTATCATTCCCGGTTCCAGCAGTTTTGAAAATCGTGATGACATATGGGATTCTCCTTATATTTTGGTTATCTAAACCATTGTTGCTCATAGGTTCTCGTTGTGCGTGGTCTATTTGGTATTTTTAACCATCCCATGGATACCATTGGTCTTGGCAAACCAGAGAACTTATGGTTCTGGCGGGTTGTAAGTTCTCAGTTCTTCATGAGTGTTTTTTCGATAACCACTTGAAACTATTAGATCAGGTTTTTGATATCGTTTGCATTATTAATCTGAATATTTGCTTAGTATTACTACTAATAAATTAGATAGTTATGAGAATTTATAACTCTTGAGTTATGGTTGTGAAGTAACGTTTGATTATGACTTTAAAAACTGGCTTTCACTGTTTCAACGGCTGCTTTTAATGTGTCTGTGGTTATTTTGAGGCCCTCCATTTCATCGTCTGCCAACTCATACTCCATGATTTTCTGAACTCCCCCCTTGCCGATGATGGCAGGCACTGTCATGCTAAGGCCGCTGTGCCCATATTCTCCCTCCAGAATCAAGGATGCCGGGATCATCTCTTTGGTGTCATTGGCAATGGCCTCCACAATCTTTGCAAGACCAATGGCGCAGGTCCATCCAGCAGTTCGACCTGATTTGAGCTCTTCAAAACGTCTTAGGATGTGGGGTACTTCTCCGCGAATTTTTTGTTTGATGGCTTCTGTAATGGTAACGGGCTTGCCCTCAATTCGGGCGGAGCTGAACAATTGTACCTGGGTGCTGCCATGCTCGCCGATAACCACTCCTTCCACCTGACTTACCTTGGCATTAAATTCCTTGGCCAGCATTTCCCTGAAACGGAAGGAATCGTTGGTGGAATAGCCGATAAGCTTCATGCGGTTTATGCCCGAGGCCATGTGGGTGGCGATGTTCAAGGGACCTGGGGGATTGCTGGCGGTGATGACAATGGCATCGGGGCAGTATTTCATGATTTCATTGCTAATATTTTTAATGATACCCACATTTTTGGGAAGCATTTCCATGCGATCGGCAATAACCCCCTGGGCTGCACCGGCACAATTGATGACAATATCCGAGCCTGCCATATCGGGAAACTGGCCTGCATATACCTTCATGTCCAAGTGAGAAACGGCTGTGCTCAAATCCATTGCGTGTTGCTTCAGCACGTTTTGTCGTTTTCCACCGAGGAGAACCATTTCACTGGCCAGTCCCTTTGCTGCGATATAGAATGCGGAACATGACCCAACACAACCTGCTGCACCAATAATTGTAATTTTCATATTTTCTCTCCTTTATGATATCGATGGAAACTGTATTTTTGATATTCTATATATGATTCTAAAATTACTTTGCACTTTTTTGCCCCGCTTTGCGTCTGTGTTGGATACGGTACCCCACGAGCCATAAAAAAATAAAAAATGCAATGCAAAAACGGATGTCCTTCATATGGCACCAAAATTAATTTACTGATCAAAATGTTGGAACCAAAGGGGAAGGCTTTTTGCCTTTTTTATTATGGTGGGCTAACAGGGGCGTTATGAGAATCTGCTTAACCCAGACGATATAAACGATAATTTCACCACGCTTGAATACTGTGTACGGTATCCCAGATATATTGTCAAGGGATTTTAATAAATTTTAGGGCATCCTTCAGATTATCCCCAAAGTGCTTTACACTTTTTGAGGAATAATTCCCGAAAAATGGGGCTATTATTCCAACAAGTGTAAACTGGAAAATGAAGGATGCTAATTTTAGGTATTTTTAACTCAACTTTCGGGGTTGATTTATTTGTGGAAGTAAGGCTTGCATTATTGCGTTTTTGGGGGTTGCCATCATAAGATGGGCCACGATTATATGGGAAATAGAATTTGAAAGCGCATTCCCATTTTCCCGGTCGGAGGTTTAACTAACAAGCCTGACCCCATTTGCCCGGAAATCAACTCTATAGAATTGTATGATGATGTCGGGAAAATGGGAGTGCGCCCGAATTTGATCCATCGCAAATATTTGGCATAACAGTTTTGTTTTTCGTTTTTGAAATTCAACCGCAAGGTGGCCGACGTTATGAGCAAGCCCCCTAAGACGTTTCCTGGCGTTTGGTTTTAATATCAAGCTTGGAGTAATGAAGGTGGGTCATAAGGGCTTCCATAAGTTCTGATTCATTCTTTTTCTTTAAGGCTTTCAGTATGGCAGTATGACCTTTTAACGCCTCTTCCACGGTGTCTAATTTTTTGATGCTGTCCATACGATATCTGAGCATCAGTCGCCGAAGCTGCTGGCAAAGATCTGTTAAATGCTGGCTTCCGCTGGCAAGGACCAGGATTTCATGGAATTCCTGGTCAAGTTCCAGAAAGGCCTCCGGTTGTTTTCTCTTTAACGCCAGTTTCGTTTTTTTGATATTTTCTTCCAGGGTCTTGATGCTTGCAGGGGTAATCTTTTTAATGGCCCAGCGGCATGCCAGCTTTTCATTCACTTTGCGGATTTCAAAGATTTCCTCAAGTTCATCCATGACCAGCTTTTTAATTCGGTAGCCCACCCTGGGGATGGATTCAATAAAGCCATCTTTTTCCAGCAGATGAAGCGCTTCACGCACCGGTGTTCTGGATATGCCAAAGGACTTGGCGATCTGGGCCTCCACCAGCCGGTTTCCTGGTTCAATGGTATTTTCCAGTATTTGATCTCTCAGGTGTTCATACACCTGCTTGCGAATGGGTGATGGCTGTTCAATGACAAGTTTTTTTGATTTTCGGATGACCATGCTTACCCCCTTGTTGTCTTTTGTATACGGTACTTCACAATGGGTGTAGCGTATCAATGGGATTCTTTTTTGTCAAGTCGAATTCTCGGGGTTGGGCATACATCAGGCACTCTGGGGAGGGGGCAGGCTTGCGTTATTGGCACTTTTGGCAAATATTTAGGGTGTGTGTAACTGTTTGTCCAGTGCTCCATATTCGCCTATTTGATACTGCGTAGCATATTAATGCTATGTGATCGGGGCAAAATAGATGAATATGGGATGCTGGGCCGTAGGGGCAATTCATGAATTGCCCTTACCTTTCGTGAGAGGGCCAAACTTAGGTGACTATGGGGTGTTGGCCGAATATTTACCGGTTCATCAATCTTAGGAACGCAAACTTATTAACCTGAGCAAAGATAGTAATTGATTTTGGTATAAGAGCAAGATGCATCACACGAGTAATAGTGACTGTCCCTTTGAGT
>JASFYZ010000235.1:0-8501 GCA_045046665.1 Desulfobacterium sp. | reverse complement strand
GAAAAAAAACCTTGGCGCAATTGCCTTGACACCACCCCATTTAAAGATTAACTTATTACATTTTATTTGGCGTATGAAGATTCTTTGCATTTTCTGATTTTATTGGGCAGTTCAGCCCATGGAAGTGTATTGAAAAAACAATAAAAGTTCATTCATGAGGCGTGACAGATGTCTGGTTCAAACCATGATCCGCCATTTGACGCTTTAGGGTTGCAGAAAGGAAACAAATGCAGGTAAGTATTGAAGATAAAAGTACTGTCAAAAAAGTAATTCACATTGAGATTTCAGAAAAACAGGTTTCCAAGGAACTCAATGATGCATACAAAGAGTTGAAAAAAACGGTGGACGTTAAAGGGTTTAGAAAGGGAAAAGTACCCCGCAAGGTTTTGGAGGCCCGGTTTAGCAAAGATGTCCATGCCGATGTCACCCCCCGTTTGATTCAGAATGCCTTTGTGGATGTGGTGGAAGAGCATAAACTTGATCTGGCAGGTGCCCCCAGCATAGATCCCCCAGAGCTGGTGCCTGGACAACCCTATCTCTTTGATGCCGAGGTGGAAGTTCGCCCAGTGCTTGAAGATGTTGATTTTAAGGGACTTGATCTGACAAAAACCATGTATGAGGTCTCAGAGGATGAGGTAGACGCACAGATTCAGATGGTTAGAAAGAACATGGCCACCAAGGAAACCGTCACCGAAGAGCGACCGGTTGGCACGGATGACTTTGTGCTCATTGATTACCAGGGATTTGTGGATGATCAGCCCTTTGACAAGACTCCCCTGGTGGAAAATTTTGTCATGGCCATTGGTAGCAATGCCATGCCCGAGGAATTTTCTGCAAAACTCACCGGCGTTCTTTCCGGCCAGAAACTTGAAATTGAGATTGCCTATGGGGATGATGCCGCAGATAAAGAACTTGCGGGTCACACCATTACATATAAGGTTGAATTAAAAGAAATCCAGGAAGAGGTTTTGCCCCCCGAGGATGACGCACTGGCTGAAAAACTCGGAGATTTTAAAGACCTGGAAGCCGTCAAGGAGGTTATCCGTGATAACCTGGACAAAGGATATACCCAGCGCATTAAACATGAGCTTAGCGAACAGGTGTTTTCCGCACTTTTGGAAAAAAATGAATTTGAAGTGCCCGATGTTCTTGTAGATTCGGAGCTTGAAGGCATTGTGAAAGAAGCCGAAGACGCCTATGCCCAGAATAATGTGGATCTGGAAGCTGTTGGCCTTGGCAAGGATTTTCTCAAGACCCAGTACCGACATGTTGCGGAAAAACAGGCCAGAAGACACCTGTTGCTTGCCAAGATTATTGAGCAGGAGAGTCTGGAACTGACAGAAGAAGAGATGGAAAAAGGCTTTGAAGAGATGGCAGTTGGCATGAAAGCGACTGTGGATGCTGTGAAAAATTTCTTTAACATGCAAAAAGATCAGCTTGCGTATTTCAAACATAACCAGCTTGAGAAAAAGGCAGTTGATATTATTATAGAAGTTGGAAACCTCACAGAAATATCCCCCGAGGAAGCCCAGGCTGCCCAGGATGCAGAAGCTGCCAAAGCAGTAGAGGCCGCAACCGCAGCCCAGGAAGCAGTGGCTGAAACAACAGTTGGAGAAGACGTTGCACAGGAAACAACAGAAGCCGCAACAGAAACCCCGGCTGTAGATACCACGGCATAATTTTTGTGATGGATATTTCCATGATGCCAATCAGTAAAGATACAAGGAGAGAAAAGTGCCTTTAGTTCCAATGGTAGTTGAGCAGAGTAACAGGGGAGAGCGTGCCTATGATATCTACTCAAGGCTTCTGAAAGACCGGATTATTTTTCTTGGCTCCGCCATTAATGATGAGATTGCAAATCTCATTGTGGCCCAGCTTCTGTTTCTGGAATCAGAAGATCCTGAAAAGGATATCAACTTCTATGTCAATTCCCCCGGGGGCGTTGTCACTGCCGGTATGGCTGTATATGATACCATGCAGTATATCAAACCCGACGTGGTAACGGTGTGTATTGGTCAGGCTGCCAGCATGGGGGCACTGCTCCTTGCTGCCGGAGCCGATGGCAAACGCTATTCTCTTCCCAATTCAAGAATTATGATCCATCAACCCCTGGGAGGTGCCCAGGGGCAGGCGTCGGATATTCAGATCCAGGCCAATGAAATCCTTCACACGAAGGATGCTCTCAATGAAATTTTGGCCAGCCATACCGGCCAGTCCCTTGAAAAGATTGCTGTGGATACGGATCGCGATTTTTTCATGTCCGGTGAGGAAGCAAAGGCTTATGGCCTTGTGGATCATGTGGTGCTGAACCGCTCGGACGTGGAAAAGGAAAACGCGCCAAAGGAGAAGTAATATGGCCAAAAAAGAAGATGGCAATGATAAAGATAAATTGCATTGTTCGTTCTGTGGAAAACATCAAAAAGAGGTAAAAAAACTCATTGCAGGTCCAGGTGTTTATATCTGTGATGAGTGCGTGGGTCTGTGTGAGGAGATCATCGAGGATGATGGCAGTGAGGTTGATGTACCGGAAAAGAAGACCGTTTCAAAGCGGTTGCCACCCCGGGAAGTCAAGGAGCTGCTGGATACCTATGTGATTGAACAGGACCAGGCCAAAAAGGTGCTTTCCGTGGCGGTATACAACCATTACAAGCGTCTTGATGCCGGAAGTAAACAGGATGATGTGGAAATTCAGAAGAGCAATATTTTGCTCATTGGTCCCACAGGATGCGGTAAAACCCTGCTGGCCCAGACCCTGGCCCGTTTTCTGGATGTGCCCTTTGCCCTTGCCGATGCCACGGCCCTCACCGAGGCAGGCTATGTGGGGGAGGACGTGGAAAATATAATCCTTTCCCTGGTTCAGAATGCGGATTATGACATTGAAAAGGCCCAGCGGGGGATCATCTACATTGATGAGGTGGATAAGATTTCCCAGCGGGGGGATAACCCTTCCATCACCCGGGATGTTTCGGGTGAGGGAGTTCAGCAGGCCCTGTTGAAGATTATCGAGGGCACCACTGCAAGCATTCCCCCCAAGGGAGGGCGTAAGCATCCCCAGCAGGATTTTGTAAAGGTGGATACCACCAACATTTTGTTCATCTGCGGGGGAACCTTTACCGGCCTTGAAAAAGTGGTTCAAAGAAGAATTAGTACAAAATCCATGGGGTTTGGTTCTGAAATAACCCATACAAAAGAGCGCCCCATTGGAGAACTTCTGGAACAACTCAAGCCCGAGGATCTCATTAAATTTGGTTTGATTCCTGAGTTCCTTGGAAGACTTCCCATTGTCACCTCCCTTGGGGAACTCAATGAGGCCTCGCTGATCAAGATTCTCCAAGAACCCAAAAATGCCCTGGTGAAACAGTATCAGCGTATGTTGGAGCTTGACGGGGTTACCCTTCAGTTCACCGATGAGGCTCTGGTGGCCATGGCAAAGGAAGCTGTGGGTCGTAAGGCGGGTGCCAGGGGGCTGCGGGCCATCATGGAAGAGACCATGCTGGATATCATGTATGAGATTCCTTCTGTTAAAAACATAAAGGAGTGTATTGTGGGGGAAGAGGTGGTGATGAAAAACGAAAAACCCATCCTTTTGTTTGAAGAGACCCAGAAAAAAGCATAACCACAGGGAATTAAAATAAGAATGATCAATATCGCCAAATTGTTTAATTCCGACGGTTCCGAAGCAGATCCCAGCGAGTTGCCCATGGTACCTTTACGGGATCTGGTTCTGTTTCCCCACATGATTTCCCCGGTTTTTGTGGGAAGGGAACCCTCCATCAAGGCCCTTTCAGAAGCTATGGCCAAAGACAAGATGATTTTCTTGGTCACCCAGCATAATGCTGAAACCCTGAAACCAAAGATGAACGATATCTATCCGGTGGGAACCCAGGCAAAGATCAATCAGCTCTTGCGGCTTCCTGATGGAACGGTGAAGGTGCTTGTGGAGGGACAATGTCGGGGGAAAATTTCCCGGCTGCGTGAAATGGACGGGTATGTGGCGGCTCAGTTTTTACCCTTGACCGATGTGCCCATGGACTCTTCTTTGACCAAGGCATCGGTGCGGACCTTGATTGAGGCCTTTGAAAATTATGCCCGGATATCAGGGACCATTGGCAAGAGTTTTATTAAGAATTTTTCTGCCCTGGCAGGTGATCCCGGTGCATTGGTGGACACCATGGCAGCCCAGATTCCGCTGAAGGTTGCGGATAAGCAGATGCTTTTGGATACGCCAAAGCTTGAAGAGCGCTTTGTTCTGCTTTTGAAGATGATAGAAGAGGAGAGCGAGGTGGTGGCCATGTCCGAGAAGATCAAGGGCAGGGTCAAGGAGCAGATGGAGGCTCTCCAGAAAAAGCATTATCTCAATGAACAGATGCGGGCCATCCAGAAGGAGATGGGGGACGAGGGGGAAGCTCCCCAGGAATACCAGGACCTTGAGCGGGATATCAAGAAAAAGCGGTTGCCCAAAGAGGCCGCTTCTGTAGTGCGTCGGGAGTTTGAAAAACTCAAGCTGATGGCGCCCATGTCCTCTGAGGCCACTGTGGTAAGAAATTATATTGAGTGGATTACCTCCCTGCCATGGTACCGGAAAAGCCGGGTGAAGACCGACATTGTCAAGGCGGAAAGTATTCTCAATGAGGATCACTATGGTCTTCAAAAACCCAAGGAACGGATTCTTGAGTTTCTGGCGGTCCAGGTGTTGGTTAAAAAAATCCGGGGGCCTATTCTTTGTCTGGTGGGGCCTCCAGGGGTGGGAAAAACCTCCCTGGCTCGCTCTGTGGCCCGGGCCATGGGTCGTTCCTTTGCCCGGATTTCCCTGGGCGGGGTGCGGGATGAGGCGGAAATCCGGGGCCATCGACGGACTTACATTGGTGCCATGCCCGGTAAGATCATTCAGACATTGAAGAAAACGGGTTATAGTAACCCTGTGTTTTGTCTGGATGAGGTGGATAAGATGAGCACGGATTTCCGGGGAGATCCCTCTTCTGCGCTCTTGGAAGTGCTGGACCCGGAACAAAATTCCACATTTAATGATCATTATCTGGATGTGGACTATGATCTGTCCGATATTATGTTCATTACAACAGCCAATACCCTCCATGATATTCCAGCGCCTTTGCAGGACCGCATGGAGGTGATTCGTATTTCCGGATACACCGAGTATGAAAAGGAAAAAATTGCCCATGGATTTCTTCTCCCCAAGCAGTTGAAACTCAACGGTCTGGATGATAAACGGGTGGTTTTTTCTAACAATGCGGTGTTGAGCATCATCAAGGACTACACCCGGGAAGCCGGGGTTAGAAACCTTGAGCGGGAAATTTCATCAGTATTGCGAAAGATTGCCAGGCATATTGTCCAGACCGGTGATGATAAACCGAAAAATGTTTCTGCCAGAACCGTTGCCAAGCATCTGGGGCAGCCCCGTTTTCGTAATGGGGTCCTTGAGAAAAAAGATGGTGTTGGCATTGTTACGGGTCTTGCATGGACCCAGGTCGGGGGGGTGCTGCTGACCATAGAAACCGTTACCATGCCAGGTAAGGGCAATGTAAAGGTGACGGGAAAGCTCGGGGAGGTGATGCAGGAGTCTGCATCGGCTGCGGTGAGTTATGTCAGATCCCGGAGTCAGTCCCTTAATATTCCGGAAAATTTTTATAAAGAGCTGGATATTCATATCCATGTGCCGGAAGGGGCCATACCCAAGGACGGACCATCGGCGGGTATTGCCATTTGTACCGCTCTGGTGTCTGTGCTGTCTGGACAGGCTGTGGATCGAAAAACAGCCATGACCGGAGAGATTACCCTCAGGGGTCGGGTTTTGCCCGTGGGGGGGCTTAAAGAGAAGCTGTTGGCGGCCCATGCCAGTGGCATCAAGCGGGTGATCATATCCCATGAGAATGAAAAAGATATATCTGAACTTCCTTCATCTATCAGGAAACAGTTAGAGATTGTGCTCGTGGAAGAGATGGATGAGGTGCTTTCCCTGGCTCTGATGGAAAAAAAATAAAGGGTCTGCTTTTTTTGCTTGACAGCCGGGGTGATTAACTATATATATTGTCTCGTTTTTGAGGGGGGCGAATAACTCAGTTGGTAGAGTGCAACCCTTACAAGGTTGAAGTCACAGGTTCGAGCCCTGTTTCGCCCACCACCTCCAAAACGATCACTTAATGCGGGGGCGTAGTTCAGTTTGGTTAGAACGCCTGCCTGTCACGCAGGAGGTCGCCGGTTCGAGTCCGGTCGCTCCCGCCATTAAAAAGATCAAAAAAAGGGGATGTCAACGATAATGTTGACATCCCCTTTTTTTGTTTGGGATTAACTCCTTTTGCTGGTAAGTGCATGGACGAATATTTTTTCCTGTTAAAATTTTGAACAACACCTATTATCAAGGCAATTGTTTGATGCATCAAGGGGGAAAAAATTATGTCCTGCTACTTAAATATTCGGGTTGGTAATGTAAATGTTTGGTCAAGTGCCCCATATTCGCGTATTTGGGACTGCGTAGCATACTAATGCTATGTGAGCAGGCCAAAAAAGGTGAATATGGGGTGCTGGCCGAATATTTATTTTAGATCTTTTGTTCGGTTGCCATGAAGCAGGGGATGCAAAGATACCGTCCGCCATACCGTCTTATCCTGGACTCCATGGTCGTCTCTCCACAGGCTTCGCACTGGATGCTTGCAAGAATCTGGGCTGGCCGCACCGGTGGAGTGGAGACCTCTTCCACGCTGAACAACTCCTCCAGATCAGCTTCCATGATGCGTGTTATGGCGGTTTTTCGAAGGGCTTTACACTTTTTTTGTTCCTCAGGGGTGGCCGTACCTGCGGTTATTTTACCCATGAGCTTACCCAGGATTTCCCGGTTGGGATCATTGCTTCGAAAACTTTCCAGGAAAAGGGCTCGAAACCCTTTCTCTGCGTCTCTGTCAAAAAAGGTAAACCCTGATTTTCCATAATCTTTATGCACCAGGTTGCCCTTGCCAAAGCTGCATCCGGTGAGAAACTGGACGGCGTCCAGGGCACACATGTCCGTTTCTGCCACGCACACCGGCTTTTTGGCCTCGTCAATCTGGAGTTGCTGAATGGCAAGTTCGGAAAGACGGATGCCAATGGCCAGCCCCGGACAGGTATGGCCGTGAAAGGCAATTGTTTTTTCAATGGTTTTCTTGTCTATGGTACATTTCATGTTTTATTTCCTTTAGGTTTGTAGGTTTATGGATGAAGTGGTCCGGGGTGCAGGGCCATGGGGGGCAATTGGTATATTTTTGCGGTGGACTTTTTAGATTCCCATGCATTGAATTTTTTTTAATCTTTATTTGTCCACCAACCCATCAAGCTATCACCCCATGGCAGTGATCAATCCCACAATGGCCCCGGTCATGCAGGTGGCTATGGTGCCCGCAAGGACGGCCCGTATTCCCAGTGAGGCAATCTCACTTCTGCGGTCAGGTGCCATGGTTCCCATGCCACCGATCATGATGCCAAGGCTGCCGGGATTGGCAAATCCACACATGGCATAGGTGAGGATGAGGCGGCTGTTTGGGCTTAGCGCTTCCTTGGGAAGGTTGCCAAGCTCCATGTAAGCCAGAAATTCATTTAAAATGGTTTTGGTCCCCATCAATGAGCCCGCTGTATGGGCTTCATGCCAGGGAATCCCCATGAGCCAGGCCACCGGAGCCATGATCCATCCCAGAAGGCGCTTTAAGGTAAAGACCTCTCCCTGGAAATGGGGCATAAGGCCCAAAAACAGGTCCACAATGTAAACAAGGGCCACCAATACCATGAGCATGGCAACGACGTTGATAAACAGCTGTACCCCCTGGGTGGTGCCCTGGGTGACGGCATCCATGGAACTTGCGGCAGTTTCCGGGGGGGTGGCATCTCCGGAGGTGACGGGCAGGGTTTCCGGGATCATTGTTTTTGCCACGGTGATGGCCGCTGGGGCGCTGATGATGGAGGCCACCAGAATATGACCCAGCACATCGGGAATGGTGTCTTTGAGCAATGTGGCATAGAGCACCATGACAGTTCCGGCAATGGTGGCCATGCCCGTGGTCATGAGAGAAAAAAGTTCACTGCGGGTGAGTTCGGAAAAATAGGGCCGGATAAAAAGAGGGGCTTCTATCATGCCCACAAAAATATTGGCAGATACCCCCACCCCTTCAGCCCCCCCCAGCCCAAAGGTCTTTTTCAAGACCCAGGAAAAGACTTTTACCAGGGCCGGTAGAATTCTCCAGTAAAAGAGCAGGGAAGAGATGGCGCTCATGAGGATTAAAAGGGGCAGGGCCTGGAACGCCAGGATATAAGAGGCCCCGGGAAAGGATTCAGAGAAAGGTAATGCCCCCCCGCCAAGGTAACCAAACACCATGGATGTTCCGGCTTTGCATGCATCAACCAGACCCAGCACTGCACCGTTCAGGGTAATGAAAATCTGTCTGAAAAGGGGCAGTTTCAGCAGGATCACCGCCAGCAATAGTTGTATAAGAAGCCCGGTGAATATGATTTTTAATTTT
>JASFYZ010000234.1:0-8483 GCA_045046665.1 Desulfobacterium sp. | reverse complement strand
TGGTCGTCACCTGGACCTCCTGGAACGGATATGATGATCATATCGGCAAACCTGTGGATTTATCCCGCCCGGTCTGGGTCACGGTTGTCCCTGAAATACAAACATTTTGCCGCAGACAGCCTATCCCGGCAGCCCATATTCCCCTGCGGCTTGAACAACTTCTGGGCTTACCGCCGGGCAACGGAAAAACAAAATTTGTGGAAATGTGGGTTTCCCCAAAGGATCTGTTCCGTCCATCCCCGGACCCTGAGGTTAGCGACCATGAGGCTGAGCTCGATTTTCCTGAATCCCAAAGATATGTCACAGTCAGTCAGTCCCACCGGAAGTGGATAAACGACTTGATACAAACCTCATATGGCCCTGATGGATATCCATGGACAAGGCTGGGATATACATATGACTGGGGAAATCCAGACAATGAGATCGGCCTGAGTGAATTTGTAATTCGATCAGGAGCGACAGTTAGGGTGAAGACCGTTACAGACACCCTGGGCTATTGTCAATAGTCTCTTCGATCTTCTCAAATTGGTTGGATATGTTAAGTATAGGTCACTTGATGTTATTGGAATTACTAATCACAAGATGTTCAAAGTTAAGAAACCCCCTACTAAAATCACCTGGATTCTCCCCGTCAGGATAGTAAAATGATTTCCATACAGGGAGAATTTTTCAAATTTTATCTAATTCCCATTTTTAGGTTTTCAGCCAATGATAGATCATTAAACTTCACCCTGAAAAAAACGGAATAAAGAACCGGCACAATCACCAGGGTCAGCAGGGTGGCAAAGAGCAGGCCGAAAATAATTGAAACTGCCATGGTTTCAAACATGGGATCATGGCTGATCCAAAGGGGCATCATCCCGCCCACTGTGGTGGCCGTGGTCAGCATGATGGGCCGCAGCCGTTGCTGACAAGCCTCAATCACAGCCCCAGGCGCTGACCGCCCGTTTTCTTCCTGTTCAATATTAATCCTGTTAATGAGCACGATGGCGTTGTTGATGATGATCCCCGACAGGGAGACGACCCCAAGGATGGTGAAGAACCCGAAAATAGTACCTGACAGGTTCAGCCCCAGGGAGATACCGATCAGCCCCAGAGGGATGGTAAACAGAATAATAGCTGTTTTCCGGACATTATTGAACTGAGACACCAGCAGCAGAAGGATAATCATCCCGGTGATAGGCAGTTTGGCTCCAATGGCAGCACCGGCATCTTCCGAAGTTTCCATCTCACCACCCATCTCATAGGTATACCCGTAGGGTCATAACAGCTTCTGTTCCTCAAGCCAGGGGATGAGTTGATCAGCCACCTGACCTGCCGTTACACCAGGGAAATGCTGGGTTCTCACAACGATGGTCCGGGTCCTGTCCCGATGTTTGATGATGCCGTTTTCCCATACCAGTTCCACATCTGCCACCTGTTTTAAGGGAACCTGTGCACCGCTGTTCTGAGCATATACCACAAGACCGTCCAGCTTGCTCAAATCCTTCCGGTCTGAGGATACAGACCGGAGAACCACGGGGCATGTTGAACTTGGCGTTGATCACAGGATCCTGTCGCCCCGGAATGAAAACCTTGGGTACAAACTTCAGAGCCCAAACCGAGACAAAAAGCAGTACCACCACAATGACAACCGGAAGGATCTTAAACCTGAGGCTGGGAAAAAGGATACGCCGGTAGATACGATAAAGAATCCCGCCATAACTCCCATTAGTTTCACCATCACCACCCGTTTTTGGATTCACCTTCAAGAGAATGATAGTCATGATGGGGATGAGCTACCCAAGTCTAAAGAACTTGGGCTTCTTGCTTCAACGAAGTTGGCTTGACACCATGAAAGGTGCCAAGGCTTACATCTTCTCCACAAGCGTTGAACCCTCAGCATTGGCCATTGAGCGGATGCTGACCTTGTTTCACAAGAAAAAAAATTACCAGATCAATGTGCCCCTTGCCCTGCTCAAACAGGCAGAGGCCACAAAACGGACCTTCAATATTGTTTTAAGTTCCATTGCCGGGATCAGTCTGCTGGTGGGGGGAATCGGGATCATGAACATCATGCTGGCATCAGTCACCGAACGGATCAGGGAAATCGGTATTCGCCGGGCCATCGGTGCCAGGCGAATACAGATCATCATCCAGTTCCTCATTGAAGCGGTGGTTCTTTCCACCGTTGGCGGTTTCATCGGAATTGCACTGGGGATAACCATTCCCTGGTTCATCACTCTGTTTGCCAAAATGCCAACGGTGATAACACCGAAAGGTATCCTGCTACCCCTGTTCGTGAGCATTGGAATTGGTATTATCTTCGGGCTCTACCCGGCTGCACGGGCTGCCCATGTCGATCCGATTATTGCCTTGCGCCATGAATGATCAAGCCCAATTTGACCGGTGTTCAAAAGTGATGAGCTGCAGACCATTGTTTTCTGGATCATGGGATCCCTGGATGAAACCAACCTGACACTGATTAAGATCTGCTGCTTTGGCTCTCTCGCAGGCCTTGCCATCTCGCTTTTTTTCTGTCTGGATTTAAACGCGCTTTCCCTGGGTGAAGAGGAGGCCATGAATCTGGGGATTAACATTGAAACGGTGTATTAAACTCCGGTAATTGTGGATCGGCATCCCCGGTCTGGAAAACCTTTTATTTTGCTTGATGGGTGATGGCGCAGACGGGCGCAATACATCGTTAAAAATGGGTTTACAATTATTTTTAATGCTGGTATGACCTTTTAAAACATGGCAAAGGTGTCTGTCACAACTAAAAAAAGGGAATCTTTATATAATTAGATATACTGCACTGTCCACAGTGCTGGCATTTCGCAACATATCTGCCAACGTAATAGCCTGTTAGTATCATGCCATATATTTATTCCAAAATATAAAACGGATATAGTCTTGAAAACCCTTGGGGACTCACAAACTAATGCAAATAATGGCATTATTGTTCAGATACTTATGCTTTACACTTACCTTATCTTTTATTTATTTTTACATACCGTCCGCAGGCATCCACGCCAACCCGTCGGATAATGTATTACGGTTCGGGTACCATGTCAGCCAAATTGGAAACTTTGATCCCCACCTGGCCACGGCATCCCAGGACCGGATCATGGCCGACCTTATGTTTAACGGCCTCTTGAGATACGTGCCGGGCCAGGTCCCGAAAATTGAACCGGACTTGGCAAAAGAAATGCCGACATTCCACATTGACAATGGAAAATACGTGTGCCGCATCTTATTGAAAGAGGGCGTCATGTTCCATGCCGGTCCGGATTTTCTCTCCTATGAGATGACTGCCGATGATGTGGTCTATTCTTTAAATAAATCCGCAGACATGAACCAATCTGCCTATGCCAGCGACTATGCAGGAATGACAGCGAAAAAAGTCGGGCGATATACCATTGAAATTATCATAGAACCTCCCTTATCCACACTTTTATTTCTTCCGAAACTGACAGATTACGGCGGGGGCTTCATTGTCAGCAAAAAAGCGGTAACAAGCATGGGATATGAGGCTTTCAGCAAACACCCCGTGGGTACAGGCCCCTTTGCCTTCAAAAAATACCTGCCTGGCAAGAAAGTTGAATTAACGGCCCATAAAAACTATTTCAAGGGGACTCCGAAACTTGACGGGATAAAGTTTTACCTGATGCCCGAGTTAAAGGATCGGGAAGCGGCCTTTTGCAACGGCGGGCTGGACATCATCACGGGGTCTATAGAAAAAGGATGGATTGAGTCGATTAAAACTCGGGAAAATATAAAAATTGATAGCCACGGCGTCGGCGAAATGAGCATCATTCTCTTTAACACCCAAATAAAACCCATGGATGACATCCGGGTCCGTAAAGCCATTGCATATGCCCTGAACCGGAAACCCTTTCTCCAGGCAATCTCACCATTGGTTTCAGGTCCTGTTTTTTCTCCTGTACCGAGCCTGTTCGTGCCAGGGGGGCTATCAAAATCAGACATCTGTGAACTGGGCCTGGACTATGCCCAAAATTTGGAAAAGGCGAAAGAACTCCTTGCCCAGGCGGGATATCCACAAGGATTCAGCCTGGACCTGGTGAGCTCTGAAAAACGCCTCTTTCAAACCAATTATATGATCCTGAAACAACAATTATCTCAAATTGGTGTCAACTGCCGTATTAAGGTAATGTCCCACCGGGATATGCACAAAAGCATCAGGGACAAGGAAGACCCAAAACCCATTGTTATCTACGTTGCAGGGCGGCCCAATGCGGATGCATATCTTTCTCAACTTTTTCATTCACACTTCATTCCCTCTGTGGGAAAAAAAACAGGCACCAATTTTTCCTATTATAATAAAATAGATAAATTGATCGAAGATGCCCGATTTGAAATTGATTTGGACCGGCAGATTCATCTTTGGAGCCAGGCCCAAATCATGATTCTCAACGATATGGCAGCCCTACCGCTGATGTATACGCTCCAACTCTATGCCAGGAAAACCTGGTTGAATTATGGACATCCGCTTGAATCAAGCATGGCACTATATCCCCAGTTCACAGAGAATACTTGTTTTACAAAGAAATAAGGGCTTGATCACACCATCTGCCACTCTGGGCACTCATGAGTGAAATCTATTCGTTCATTATTTGAACAACTCTTTTATCCAGGCAGGAGCGCAAAAAAGCATTCATTTGATTTTGTTCTCCAGAGGTATAAAAGCCAAGCATCAGACGGTTGAATTCAAGCTGCCTTTTGGCAGGTAGATTGATTGCTGGATACCCATGGGCTAACAGATATCCGTTCATAACAAATCGTCCCATTCGCTTGTTGACATCATAAAAAAACTGACACTGGGCCATGGTCAAAAAAAAATGAATGGCTCTGTCATAGGTCTCGGGAAGGGTCGCTGCGTCATTGACCATTTTTTCAAATAGCTCTGGCAGTAAGTTTACCTTTGGCGGCAGATAGTCTGTTCCCGCAATGGTTACTCCTCCAGATCTGAATTGTCCCCAATCCAAGGCTTCTTCTTTTGCGGCTATGTGGTGAAGGGCACACACGTTTTCAATGGTTATCTCAAACTGATCCCGTTCCACCCATTTAAAAAGGGTTCTCCATGCCTGGGCCTGATTCAGTGTGATTTGTTGATCTGTTACCCGCTGCCCCCCCACGGTGATACCGTCCAACAGGGTTTGAACTTCTGGAAGCGTGAAATTGATTCCCTCCAGGTTAACGGCATCACACACCAATTCAGCCAATTGACGCTTGGCAAGCATCATGGCTTTGGCTTTGTTGGGCTTCATTTTAATCTCCATAAGTTTGATAAGCGTACAAAAGTTGCTCTATAAAACTTCAAACACACTATAACAGATATCAGGGGGGGCAGGAATTTATCTCCATTGCCCATGACTAAAAAAATATTATTCCATTTGTGATCCTACGTTACCCCTTCCCCCTCTTTACATAAAACCCCACATACCACATATATATTTTTCCGTTTTACACCTTCCCTACACCCCGATACAATTAAGACATTGGAATACATCCCTAATATTTAATTAACATATATGGCCAGAAAGATTGAAAGTAAAAAAAGCTACCTTTTTGGAAACGGCTCTTTGGGGGTTTTAGTAAAACGCTGGAGCATCAATCAGATGGAGTAGTCGACCTCAATCCCCAGGGGGTAAGCACCGATGGATTAATCGGCCTGGGATAGATCCAGGTTTGCTCGGGTTTTTGCATACCGGGTATGCACATCTCTCCTTGTCATCTGCAACCCGACTTGGTATAGGGGGGGGGCAGCTATTTAAAAAGCGGTATGCATACTGCACACCGAAAAGCCCGTAATTAAGGATTTTTGAGAAAAACAAAAAAAATGGTTACAAGCCGGAAAGCCTGTAACCATAGTCTTTTCACTGGAGCCGATGTGCGGAGTCGAACCGCAGACTTGCTGATTACGAATCAGCTACTCTACCAACTGAGTTACATCGGCTTTTAAATGTGTGAGTACCTTTAATGCTTATGACACCTAAAATCAAGAAAAAAATGAAAAATACCCTCTTAAAAAATATAAGTAGTTCAAACTCCAGCCTGGAACTCACTGGAATGAGTGGTTCTGAAAAAGGCTTTGTTGTGTCACAGCTGTGTCATGAAATGGACAGAAATATTGTGGTAATTTTATCAGATCACAAAAAAGCTGTGCGGTTCATGGAAGATATCTCCTTTTTCTTACCGGAAAAGGCATCCAATCTTCTTTATTTTCCGGGATATCATATACTGCCCTTTAAGTCCCTCTCCTACCATGGGGCCACCGCAGCCAAGCGATTGTCTGTCTTAAATCATCTTATTTCAGATCGGACCCACCACCTGGTGGTCACCAGTGTGGATACTTTGTTGCAGAAATTGATTCCTAAAACAATCATTGCCAATGTCCAGGAGCTGATCATCAATGGGGAAGACATTGACCGGGATCTTCTGATTGCAAGACTCAATGCAGGGGGATATCAACGCGCCTCCCTGGTGGAAGAACCCGGGGATTATTCCGTGAGGGGCGGGATCATGGATATTTTTTCCCCAAACTATCAACTGCCCCTGCGGTTGGATCTCATGGGAGATTCAGTGGAATCCCTGCGGTTTTTTTCCCCCATCTCCCAGCGGGGAACAAAAGAACTCTCCGAAGCCATCGTCATTCCCGCCAATGAAGCCGTGGTGGAAAGAACCGAGCTTGCCCATGTCCTGGGGCGGTTGCGCCAGGCAGCATCGGAATCGGACATCGGCACCGCCAAAATGCGGGAATATGTGGATAGAACCAAAGAAGAAGGACGCTTTCCCGGCATGGAAAGCATGCTATCCATTGTCTATCCCCAACTGGATTCTTTTTTTGATTATGCAGGAACCGATGCACTGTTTGTCATGGATGAGCCAGATGTGCTTCAAGAGGCCGCTAACCGATTTGAAAAAACTGCCCGGGATAATTTTGAAACGGCCCGGTCGGAAAACAGGCTCTGTGTGGAACCAGAAACCATCTACACCACCTGGGATCGTGTGGAAACCGAAGTTAATAACAGAAAAACCATTGCCTTTAAAACCGTTGATATCCAAAAAAGTTCCCAGGGACCCACCGGGGAGCATCTGGCCAGAATTAATCCAGGATTCAAAAACAATGCCCTGCTCTCCGCCGAGCTGCAAAGGGAAGGCCGCCACGAAAATATTTTATTACCCCTGGTACAATGGCTCCAGGAAAAACAAGACCTGGGCATGGCTGCAATGGTGGTGTGCACCAGTGATGTCCAAGCCACCCGGGCGGTTTCCCTTTTACAGCCCTATGGCATTGCCCCTTCCCGGCTGGAGCAATTCCCCCATGAACATCGCCTTGCCCCGGGTATCTTTTGTGTGGTAGGCAATATTTCCTCGGGGTTTGTGTACCCCGAAGAAGGGCTGGCGCTCATCACAGATCAGGAAATTTTCGGAGCCAAAAAAAGGGTCAGAAAATCGGGCACCCGCCGGGCCAAAACCCAGTTTATCACCCCGGAAGAACTCAAATCCGATGATGTGGTGGTCCATGTGGAGCACGGTCTGGGACGGTATGAAGGGTTAAGGACCATCACCATGGAAGGCCTGTCTGGGGATTTTATCCTTATTTCCTACCGGGATGAAGACCGCCTGTATCTGCCCGTGGACCGCATGGAGATGATTGAAAAATATGTAGGGGTGGATGGATACGTGCCGCTTCTGGATAAAATCGGTGGAAAAACATGGGGAAAAGCCCGGGCCAAGGCAAAGAAAGAAGTGGAAAAAATGGCCGGGGAGCTTTTGAAGATATATGCGGAAAGACGGGTGAACAAGGGGCACGCCTTCAGTGCTTCGGACACCTATTTCAATGATTTTGAAGCCGCCTTTCCCTATGAAGAAACCCCGGATCAGCTTAAGGCCATTGATGATGTCCTCACCGACATGGAGGATGAAACCCCCATGGATCGCTTAGTGTGCGGGGATGTGGGGTATGGTAAAACAGAAGTTGCCCTCCGGGCCATCTTTAAGGCCATCAATGATGGAAAGCAGGCAGCGGTGGTGGTGCCCACCACCATTTTGGCGGAACAGCATCTTCACACCTTCCGGGAGCGTTTTGCCGCTTATCCGGTGACGGTGGAGGCCCTGTCCCGGTTCAGAACCGCCGCTGAACAAAGAAAAATCCTTGCCAACCTGGCATCGGGCAGTACGGACGTGGTCATTGGCACCCACCGCCTGCTCCAGAAGGATGTCAACTTTAAAGCATTGGGATTAGTGGTCATTGATGAGGAGCAACGGTTCGGAGTGAAACACAAGGAGGCCCTGAAAAAGAAAAGGAGCACCATTGATGTGCTGGCCCTCACAGCCACCCCCATCCCAAGAACCCTTCACATGTCACTCACCGGCATGCGGGATATCAGTGTGATCTCCACCCCCCCGGAGGATCGACAACCCATAATTTCCTATATTTCAGAGTATGATGATTCCATTGTGGCCGATGCCATCAAACG
>JASFYZ010000233.1:0-3812 GCA_045046665.1 Desulfobacterium sp. | reverse complement strand
AGGTGCTGACAAATTTAATGCCGACATCATTGGCACCAGTGCCCTTTTAACCACCACCATGCCGGAACAAAAAAAGCTGGAAGAAGAGTTGAAAAAAGCAGGGCTGAAAGGCCGTTTCAAAACCATGGTGGGCGGTGCACCGGTAACCCGGAGATGGGCCAAACGCATTGGGGCAGATGCCTTTGCCGAAAATGCCGGGGATGGGATCAGAGTCGCCAAGGAACTGCTGGCGGGATAACTGAACATACACAATACGCCTGGTTTTTTTGATCACATTTATAAAACTGACCTCATTTTCAAGAAACCGACCTGAAAAGATTCAACCTGTGCGGGTAGCAATTATCCCCAGCATCTGGCAATGCAAATAGATCAAAGTTAGCCTTCATTTTGCATTGTTAGATTACAAATGGCGCTGAAATGAAATACTGTTCCAAATCGGGTGAGCAAAGATCTACCCGCACAGGTTGAAAAAATTTGGTCATTAAGGCAGGGTTACGAAAATCGCTAATTTTGAGAGCATACCCCCAGAACAAAAGCGGCCCTCCATGAAAAAAATTGATTATTTTCATGGATAGACACTCTATTCTCTGGAACTATAACAACTGTGGTCATGACAGAATCAGCCCTCATCAAGTTTTGACCATTGAAACATAGACAAATAAATTAATTGACCATTGAGACGTCCATAAAAAAAACGATCCTATCATAGGAAAACCCTGTTTTTTTAAATGGTATAGCGACCACGACCATGTTATATTAAAAAGGTTTCTAAAACGGAACACGTATTCTCTCCCTCCGGCATCATGTCACAGAGAATTCCATTCACTTAGGAGGGATGGCAATTTTGATCACCCTGGTGATTCATTATTATTCTTAACTTAAGGAGAAAAAATGCAAATGAAACGGAACATGTTTTTGGGATTACTGATGGCAGGACTCTTGATTTTTTCTGTACAGAGCACCATGGCCGCCGGATCGGTTCTTGACGAAATCATGGCTGCAGGCGTTATTAAAGTCTCCACCGACGCCAACTATGCGCCACAGAGTTTTATCAACGAAAAGGGAGAACTGGAAGGCTTTGACATCAAAGTAGCCACAGAAATCGCCAAACGCATGGGCGTTAAAGTTAAATTTATCACTCCGGACTGGGATCTCATTACCGCTGGCAAATGGGGCAAACGATGGGATATATCTGTGGGTTCCATGACTCCCACCAAAGAGCGAAAAAACGCCCTGTTATTTAGCATGCCCTATTACAGCTCTCCGGCCCAGTTTGCCATCCACAAAGATAACACCACCATCAAGACCATTGATGACTTGAAGGACAAGAAAATCGGTGTTGCCTCAGAAACCACCAATGAGAGATTCCTGCAGCAGGATCTTGATATCCAGGACACCAAAATCACCTATCTCTCCTGGAAACCCAGCCATTCGAATTTAAGAACATATCCCACCGATGCCAACCAGATCGAAGATCTGGCCCTGGGTGATGGTACCCGTCTGGACGCTGTTTTTACTTCCCGACAGACCCTGGCCCAGTCCATAAAAGAAGGATGCGGTTCAGGATGCCCCATGAAAATGCTGGGCGACCCCACCTATTATGAACCCTTAAGTGTTGCCCTTGATAAAAGCCGTAAAAACAGCGAGTCTTTCATTGTAAAACTCAATGAAATCATTGAATCCATGTACAAAGACGGAACCCTTGTAAAACTTTCCATGGATTTTTATGGAACCGATCTAATTCCCAAATTGTAAAAACAAAAGCTCAACCCTGATTTACTTCCCTGCACGCCGTGTTCTCCATGGTGTGCAGGGAAACGCTTTTAGGGTTTAGTTCTAAGATCGGGCATTTGCAGCCATTACAAGATTAAGTTCAAAATATTTATGCATCATTAATCTATTATCACCCATATATTTTGCAATTATCAGAAGTAGCAGATCTTAGAACCACCCCCCATTTTTTCGGTTGAACCTAACTAAATTTTTATGCTTCCCAGGTGACTTTAAGGAGTTCCCCATGAGTATACCCCAAGAAACAGGTGGCAATTCCATCCCCCCTGAAGCCCATGCTGTGCTTGAAGAGATAGAAAACAGGCAAAAACGATTTAAACGAAACACTACCATTGCATTGCTTTTCTTGACTGCCTTTATTTTCTTTCTGTTTTATATCATTAAACTTGATTTCAGCTTCATGGCAAAATGGGTGGGATTCATTCTAACGGGTATGGGCTTTACCCTGCTCGTGTCCGTATTTGCCATCACCCTTGCCTGTATTCTGTCCATTCTCGGTGCATTGGGAAGGCTTTCCAAAAACCCCATTGCCAACAGCATTGCCACGGCCTATGTGTCTCTGATCCGGGGAACCCCTCTTCTGGTTCAGGTGTACATGTGGTATCTTGCCCTGCCCCAGCTGGGAAGAGCCCTGGAAGAACTCGGCATCCCCGGTATTCAAAATGCCCTGACACTGCCCGCCATCCCCGCAGGGATCCTGGCTCTGGGGGTCTGCTATGGTGCCTATATGACAGAGACCGTCCGGGCCGGCATTCAATCCATCACCATTGGCCAGAGGGAGGCTGCCAAGGCCCTTGGCATGACAGAAACCCAAGCCATGCGTCGAATTATTTTCCCCCAGGCCCTCCGGATTATCGTCCCCCCCATTTCCAATGAATTCATTGCCATGATAAAAGACTCCTCCCTGGTTTCTCTCATGGGAGTATGGGAATTGAGTTACCGGGCGATTAAAATTGGCAGGCGCTATTTTCAGTCCCTGGAGATGCTCATTCTGGTGGCATTTATTTATTGGCTCATGTGCGTGGTTCTTCAATATGCCCAGCAGAAACTTGAAACACACATGGCCCGTGGTGATAGGAGAGTACACTGATGAACGATAAAAAAACCATGGTAAAAATTGAAAATCTCCACAAGGTATTTGGAAAAGACATTCATGTGCTCCGTGGCATCGACCTTGAGGTGACAGCCGGTGAGGTGGTGGTTATACTGGGACCCTCCGGGTCCGGGAAAAGTACACTGCTTCGCTGCATCAACTTCCTGGAAACTCCCACTGCCGGTACCATCACCGTTGACGGACTCACCGTAAACGCAGGGAAAGCCACCAAAGAAGAAGAGGACAAGATTCTGCAGATCCGGAAAAGAACCGGTATGTGTTTTCAATCCTTTAATCTGTTTCCCCACATGACCGCCATTGAAAATGTCATTGAAGGCCCGGTGACCGTCCTGGGGCAATCCAAGAGCGAAGCCATCCCCTATGCAGAGGAGTTGTTAGACTGGGTGGGGTTGTCAGATAAACGGGATGTTCACCCTTCACGGCTTTCAGGTGGACAGCAGCAGCGGGTGGCCATTGCCAGAAGCCTTGCCATGAAACCCGATGTCATGCTTTTTGATGAACCCACGTCTGCCCTGGATCCGGAACTTGTAGGGGAGGTGGTGGAGGTGATGGAACGTCTGGCAGATGAAGGCATGACCATTTTGGCCGTTACCCATGAGATGCATTTTGCAAGGGATGTGGCCCACCGGGTATTGATCATGGATGGAGGGGACTGGATTGAGCAGGGGCCACCGGAGGAAATTTTTACAAATCCCAAGGAACTGCGTAGCCAACAATTTCTGGCCCATATCCTGAATTAACCTGTCTTGAATTGACAAATATCGTCCATATTGGCCACTGATATAATAAATAAAACAATGGCATAATACCGCCCCCGACGGCTGGCCTGACCGGAACGGGAACGTCGGGGGGTATTTTTGCCCTTCCAGGCTAAACCACTATTGCCGCGGGCACCGTCCTCAAACAG